>JAUYEO010000317.1 GCA_030689795.1 Desulfobacterales bacterium
AAATGAAGCTGTTTTTTTAATTCATCGTCAATCAGTTTCTTTTCCTGATCAATGGTTTTAAGCTCCAGGGCATTTGCAATGGTCTCCTTCAACTCATTGTTGTCAAAGGGTTTAGGAACGTAGTCAAACGCTCCTTCATTCATGGCTTCAACCGCTGTTTCGGTTGAAGCATATGCTGAAATCATTATTACTACGGTTTTCTGATTTTTTTTCTTTGCCGCCCTCAGAACATCAAGCCCCGAAATATCTCCCAGCTTTATATCACAAAGCAGAAGATCATAATCCTTCTTTTCGAGCAGAGAGATTGCTTTGCGTCCGCTTTCAGCACAAGTGATTTCATACCCTTCTCTGGAAAGCATGACATCGAGCAGTTCCCGCATGCTTCGTTCATCATCAATAACAAGTATACTGTTTTTTTTATCCACCATAATCTTCCGGAGATTACCGAGTTAAATTAGGACGCCGATTTTCGCCGATATCCGCAGATAATTATTATTCTACCGGCTCTTTATATTTATAATCTCTAAAATCTGCGTTCATCTGCGTCCAAAAAGGAAATTCTTATACCATCATGTTATCAAAAACGACTTTCCCGCCGACCATCGTGAGGACTGCTTTCCCCTTCATCTTCCATCCTTCAAAGGGTGTATTCCGGCCGAGCGAGCAAAATGAGGATGAATCCACGGTGTAAACAACGCCGGGATCAATAATTGTAATGTCTGCAACATTTCCTTTTTTTATGTTCCTTTCAAGGCCCAGAATACGTGCCGGATTACAGGACATTTTTTCTATCAGTCCGGACAGTGTAATAATGCCCTCTTCAACAAGCCTTAACCCGATCGAAACGGATGTTTCAAGTCCGACAATCCCGTTTGCGGCAAGATCAAATTCAACATCCTTTTCAAGACTGGAATGAGGCGCATGGTCGGTTGCAATTACGTCTATCGTTCCGTCCGCAAGCCCTTCGCGGACCGCATCCCTGTCAAAGGCTGAACGAAGCGGGGGACTCATCTTGGCATTGGTGTTATAACCGGAGACAGCTTCTTCGGTTAAAGCAAAATAATGCGGCGCGGTTTCGGCAGTGACGGGAAGGCCTTTTCTTTTAGCCTCCCTTATGGCATTGACAGACTGGGATGTGCTTACATGAGCTATGTGAAGATGTGCGCCCGTCAGCTCGCACAGTGCAATATCTCTGGCAACCATAATGCTTTCAGCTTCATTTGGTATTCCTGCAAGGCCCATTCTCGTCGCAACGATTCCTTCATTCATCACTCCGCCGGCAGAAAGCTCGTTCACCTCGCAATGGGATATAATCGGCAGCCCGAATCCTTTCGCATATTCCATTGCCCTTCTCATCAGCCGGCTGTTTGATACGGGTTTTCCGTCATCCGAAAGGGCTACGGCACCGGCCTCTTTTAAATCACCATATTCACAAAGGCTCTTCCCTTTAAGTCCCATACTGATTGCCGCTACAGGATAGACATTTACTTTGCCCACCTCTTTTGCCCTGTTTAAAATGTATTCCGTAACCTGCCTGTTGTCATTAACCGGAATTGTATTGGGCATGGCGCATATACCGGTAAAGCCGCCTGCTGCAGCGGCAAGGGTTCCGGTCTCGATTGTTTCCTTATATTCCTGACCGGGCTCCCTCAGATGGACATGCATGTCAATTAATCCCGGAACAACTATTTTGCCTGAAGCATCAATTATCGTGTCAGCCTTATACTTTTTTAATGGTTCCGGACTTTTCTTTTTGGATTTTCCCGAAGACAAAGCTTTGGTAATTACCTCAATAATTATGCCGTCTTTTACAAGAATATCCGTAATGCCGTCTATTTTTCCAGGATCTAAAACCCTTCCACCCTTAATCAGTGTTAACATTTCGCACACCTCCAGCTACAAGAAACAAAAGAGCCATACGGACCGAAACACCGTTTGTCACCTGGTCAAGAATAATTGAATACGGGCCATCCGCTACTTCGGATGAGATTTCCACGCCTCTGTTTATCGGCCCCGGATGCATAATCAACACGTCTTTTTTCGCTTTTTTCAGTCTTTCAGCATTAAGACCGAAAACCTTCGAATATTCACGGTCTGAAGGATATAAAAAGCTCTTCTGGCGTTCTTTCTGTATCCTGAGCATCATTATAACATCTGCATCCTTCACAGCCTCATCCGAATTACCTGCAACAGTTACTCCAAGGCTTTCAATTCCTTTTGGAATCATTGTGAGCGGCCCTGCAAGAACCACATCAGCCCCCATCTTTGTAAAACCGATGCTGTCAGACCTTGCAACCCTGCTGTGGGATATATCGCCTATTATTGCTATCCGGAGACCCTTTATGTATCCTTTTTTTTCTCTTACCGTCATAAGATCAAGGAGAGTCTGGGTAGGGTGGGCATGCATTCCGTCTCCTGCATTTATTACGGATGTTTTAAGCAGACGCGCAAGCATATGCGGGGCGCCGGCGGAAGGATGCCTGATTACAATCACATCCGGATTCATTGCCTCAAGATTCCGGGCGGTATCAATAAGCGTTTCTCCCTTTACCATGCTGCTTGAAGATGAAGATATCGAGATGCTGTCCGCACTCAGGCGCTTTGACGCAATTTCAAATGAAGATCGTGTGCGGGTGCTCGGTTCATAAAAAAAAAGCACCACTGTTTTGCCTCTTAAAGTCGGTACTTTTTTTACAGGTCTTCTTGAAATCTCCTTTAACTGGTCGGCTGTGTCAAGAATAAAGGTAATTTCTTCTGCTGAAAGGGATTCCATATCAAGAATGTCTTTCCTTTCAAACTGCATATTTCACCTGCCTTATTTCAACATTTTTCCGATCCTGTCCCACCTTACTCCGAAATTATCCTTATCCCAGGACCAGTATATCATAAATGCCTTCCCCTGCACAGCTTTCAGGTTGACAAAACCCCACCACCGACTGTCGTAACTGTGATCCCTGTTGTCTCCCATTACAAAGAGAGAACCGGGAGGCACCGTAACAGGGCCGAAATTATCTCTCGGCTGAAAACTTCCCGGAAATATATGGGGATCGGTGTACATGCCGAATATATCATCTACAGGCTCATTGTTTACATAAACCTTTTTGTCACGATGCTCAACAACATCTCCGGCAACTCCGATAACCCTTTTTATAAAATCCTTTCCCGGATCTTCAGGGAACTTGAAAACAACAATATCATTTCTCTTCGGGTTTTTAACCTCGATTATAGTCGTTCTTAAAAAAGGAATTTTAACCCCGTATATGAATTTATTCACAAGGATATGATCCCCTATCTGAAGAGTTTCTTTCATAGAGCCTGAAGGTATCTTAAAAGCCTGCACGATGAATGTCCTTATAAACAAGGCAAGTATTATGGCGACAATAATCGCCTCAATATTTTCCCTAAGGGCGCTCTTCTTTTTTATCTTTTTATCAGTTGATTCATTTTCGTTTACACTATCTGTTTCCAATTTATATCATTCACCTTTCTTTTTTAGTAACTACTCAGCCACCGATCTACGCTGATCATCACTGATATTTTTTCTTTTGCAGTTACAAAACTTCTAAGCCGTTGTTCAACAATAACTATAACATTGTAATATCGTAACCGGCATAAGGGGCCGTAACGAAATGGTTAGAAATGTAATGGTTATTTCGTAACGGCCCCTAAGAATAATATCTGTTATTTCTTTGTATTTAAATCCATCTGCGTTCATCTGTGTGAATCTGTGGCTGAATAATTACCTCTTTTTTAAGGCTGAAGCTTGATCCCTTCAGCCTGTTACATGAAATACCAATCTTAACAGGCAGTTGCCTATTATCCCGGCCGCAACATCATCCATTACTATTCCGGCTCCGCCTGAAAGTTTATTTTCAATTGTGCGTAT
>JAUYEO010000217.1 GCA_030689795.1 Desulfobacterales bacterium
ATCGGCGGCAAACCTATTTTGTGGCATATCATGAAGCACTATGCCCATTACGGAGACGGCCTGGCAGATGTCAATATCGATGATCTCGTTTCCTTTCATCAAAAAGGGGCATGGCAAACTTGCCGCCCTGACGGCAACACGGCCAGCGTCAACTTATATATTGATGAACGTCCCCCATTCGCTCCCAAACCGGTCTGTAATTAACCGGGCGGAGCAGTCATAAAAGAGCTGTAAAAATTGGGCATTCAGTACATTCTTAAGTCGCGTTCATGACGCTGTTTAATTTTGAGAGGTGGAACATGATAATAGAATATTGTCAAAAAGCCATTGAGTCGGCTGAATACAAGCATCTGCCGGATGGAACATGGTTTGGCCAGATTTCAGGCTTTAAAGGCGTGTGGGCAAATGGGCGAACAATTGAGCAATGCCGCCGAGAGTTGATTGATGTTTTAGAGGAATGGCTCATTCTAAAGCTAAGAGATGGCGACTTGATTCCGGAAATAGACGGCCTTAAGTTGGAAATACGGCAACTTGCTGTTGCATAGGCCATTATGCCGATTTCCAGAAGAAAACTTATAAATAAGTTCAGAGCATTGGGTTTCAATGGACCATATTCAGGAGGCAGGCACCAGTTTATGGTCAAAGAAGATCTGAAGGTGAGGATTCCAAACCCGCATCAAAAAGGCGAAATATCCGATAGTCTTCTAAATGAGATTCTCCGGCAGGCGGAAATAAGCAGTGAGGATTGGAAAAAGTCTTGATCTGAAGGCCCCCTGTAAACCTTCGCGTCTGGTTCAAAACTCGACACATTTTTTGGTTTCTGCGCGCATCTCGTTTTTCGGCCTTCAACCTTTCACTTTTCACCCTTCGCGTCCTTAGCGCCTTGGCGGTTCAATCTTTTTATTTCATGTTTCATGTTTTTCGATGTACGATGTCCGATATTCGACCTTTCGTTCTTCGATGTACGATATTCGATGTACGATGTCCGGCTTTTCAGTCTTTATTTTCAATGTGTTATAATGGATTGATATATTGATGAACGTCCCCCATTCGCGCTCAAGTCGCACCTTCGCTCCCTTTGATGTCCCATAGTCCATCCTTATGTTTTCCTTGCCTTTTATCCGCCGATGAACTATAAAATAACCCTCTATAATCAGCCGCAAAAATCGATAATAATTAATAATTCTCAAGCGGAAGCGGACGAACCGGTCTGTAATCCACCGGGCGGAGCAGTATGAATGAAGGAGTAAAAGTTTAAATAAGAATAGTGGAATAGCGGCAACGTTTTCCATTAGCCGTCAAAAAGTTAGAGCATCTTTTATGAAGGAGGTCATAATGAGCGGTAGAGAAATATTAATCAAAGAAATTAACGGACTTCCCGATTTTATAATTGATCAGCTTTTAGGTATTGTCCGTTACATAAAAATTGGAATTGAAAACGAGTATATTTCCGGATCCGATAATGTTTTCTATAACAGCGATCAATTTAAAAACATAGCATCTGAATCGATAGCGGAATACCGGAGTGGGAAAACAGAAGATATGGATATATTATAAATATGGATTCGAAAAGGACAAAGGCCTTTAAGAGTCTTTTCAGCAGCTTGCCTGACCATATTAAAGAAAACGCCCGGAAGCAATACAAAGTGTTTCTTGAAAACCAATCTCATCCATCATTAAGAAGAAAACAGGTAGGATCAACGAGGAACAACAAGTACAAGGTATATGAGGTAACGATCGGCATGGGATACAGAGCCACATATTTCAGGGATGGAGATGTGTATGTTTGGTTTTGGATAGGGACCCACGATTCATTTGATAAAAAGTATTAGAAAACCGAGAGTAATTGAAAGTAGCCGCCGCAGGCGATGGCTTATTACCTGTCCGACTTCCGGTCGGCAGGCAACAATCCTGTCCATCCTGTTAATCCTGTCTAAAAATCTTCGCGTCCTTGGCGTTTTTGCGGTTCAATCTTTTTATTTCATGTTTCATGCTTTTCGATATTCGACATTCGATGTACGATATTCGATGTGCTATGTCCGGCTTTTCCGTCTTCAGCCTTCAGTCTTCGGCTTTTACACCTTTTACTCTTTACCGTTTTTCTATGTGCCAGCCGAAGGTCCGTCAATCGGTGTGGCGGATGCCTTTGACCCTTTGCCCCTTTTACCAATTCGATGTCCGGCTTTTCCAACACTCAAAACATGTACCTGGAGTTTTTAAATGGATAAAAACATTCCTGTAGTAATCCTTTGCGGCGGTCTCGGTACCCGTCTCCGCGAGGAGACAGAATTCAAACCCAAACCCATGGTCGAAATCGGCGGCAAACCTATTTTGTGGCATATCATGAAGCACTATGCCCATTACGGAGACGGCCTGGCAGATGTCAATATCGATGATCTCGTTTCCTTTCATCAAAAAGGGGCATGGCAAACTTGCCGCCCTGACGGCAACACG
>JAUYEO010000326.1 GCA_030689795.1 Desulfobacterales bacterium
AAGTCGGAAGTCGGAAGTCGGAGGTCGGAAGTCGGAGGTCGGAAGTCGGAAGTCGGAAGTCGGAGGTCGGAAGTCGGAGGTCGGAAGTCGGAGGTCGGAAGTCGGAGGTCGGAGGTCGGAAGTCGGAGGTCGGAAGTCGGAGGTCGGAGGGCAACTGACTTCTGACTACTGACTACTGACTTCTGACTACTGACTACTGACTACTGGCAACCGACAACTGGTAAGTTTTATCGTCAAAGTAATGACATCCCGCCATGTAGTACCTCATCACGAATCCACCATTCAACGCTTTAAAATCATTATAAAGAACTGATGAACCGTGCTTGGCGCGGGACTCTGTACCATTGGCATAATAATTGCTTTTTACCAGATGTATGAATATGCGAAATCATCGGAGTTATAGAACCCTGTTCATCCTGACAGTGGCGGTTATGCTTATGGGACAGCCGTATTTATCAATTGCTGCCAGGTATCCCGTTATCTCAGTTACAGATGACGATCTGAAAGAAGTTGTTTCAATTTCTGCCGCAGACGGCAACCGTGGAACAATCCTTACCGTTAAAAGCGTCGGAAAAATGACGATGGAAAGAGCCATGGTTCTGGATGAGCCGCCGAGAATGATATACGACTTATCTTATGATGGCCCGCCGTTCGCATCTGTTACCAGATCTGTAAATAATTTGTATCTGGAAAGTATCCGGGTCGGATATCACCCCAATAAAATCAGGCTGGTATTGGATGCAAAGGGGCCGGACATTCCAAAATTTACACATCAGCCGGGTAATCAGGAACTGATTATAGCGCTTGAAGGGGGGAGTCAGGGGCCAGGGGTTTCCACCAATCAATCTGGCGGACGGACCCTCGGCAGGGGCCAGGGCTCAGGGGTCAGTGCGGGTTCCGGCGCAAAGGTTATGGACGTTAAAGAAAATAATGGTTCGCATGAAACGGAATCTATTCCAGCCGATTCTGCGAAAGCAGCCTCGTCTGTCATTATTGATGCGTCCATTATGGATACATCGGGGCCGAAAGACGTGTCTCAGCAAGAACTTTCTTTGCTGCCGGAAAAAATGATGTCCCTTGACTTCGACGACGGAAGCGAAGAGAGGGCGCTGTTTTTAAAGGGAATAGAGGCTTTCAAATATCAGCGCTGGCCGGAATCGGAAAAAAGCCTGAAACATCTCATCAAGACTTATCCTAAAGGGCGATATTCTGAGAAAGCATTTTTTTTACTGGCGAAATCGATAGAACAATTACATTCGGAAACACCTGCAGAACATTTTTCAGTGATAAAAAGTCATTATGAGGATGCCATTTACAGGTTCCCTGCGTCAATCTTTGTTCCTGATGCCCTGCTGTCCGTGGGAAACCTCTGCCTGAAAGTCAAAAGCGACAATGAAGCTATAGGATATTTTAACCTCGTTATTGAAAAAAAAACCGATGATATTGCCCGTGTGAAGGCAATGATTCAAAAGGGTAATCTGTTGTTTCAAAAGGGCAAATACGCGGAAGCGCTTTCCGTTTATGAGCGTATCATTCAGAGTTATAGCGGCTCTTTTGCGGTAACGGAAGCAGAGACAAGCGCGGCGAAAGCGCTTTTTGAGATGAACAGTTTTGATAAATCGATCAAACTGCTTACACGGCTGGCGCAGAAGCCTGAAAACATATATCTCTATCCGGATATCTCTCTCTACCTTGGGTATAATTATTACCAGAAAAAAGATTATGCCGAAGCAAGGAAGAACCTGTTCAGGTACTATAATATACGTCCCGACAGCGAAACATGCCCTCTGGTATTAAGCAAGATCGGAGATTCATACCGGGCAGAAGGATTAATGAATGCGGCGACAAAAATATATCAATTGGTTCTTACCCGATTCCCTCAAACGGAAGGCGCCCTTATCAGCCTGACACGTCTCGCGGAAGAGCAGGAAAGCGGAGAACTGAAAATAACGGAGGGAATCCTGGTCCCCATTAATATTACCGGTGAAGCGATTGCTTCACCACAAAATATATATGAAGAAGTGATTCGTGAATCGATCGGTAAAAACAATAATAGCCCAATGGTTGAGTATGCGTTGCTTAAACTCGCCGTTATTCATCGAAAAGAGAAAAACAATGGGAAAAGCCTGGATATATTGAAAGATTTATTGGAAAAATATCCTCTGTCAAAATTACTTCCGGAAATCATATACGCCTTGAGCGATACATTTGAGGCGGTTCTTGAGGATGAAGGAGAAGAGGAATACATCAAGATTCTGACCATATATCAGAAACAACAAGAGCCTGTTCAACGGCTTGCGCCTCCGAGGACATTCATAGCTGTTGCCAAGGCGTACCAGCGTCTGGGACTTGAGGATATGGCCGCTGAATTATTCCTGAAAGCCGATGCTCTTTTGCCGGCTGGAAAAAAACCTGAAGAGCTTCTTTTTTATCTGGGAAAATATTTTTTAGAAAAGGGGCAGGCTGAAAATGGATTTGAAAAACTGAATTCCCTCATTATTAACTACCCATCCGGGAAATATTCTGCAAAAGCTTACCATTTGATAGGCGGCGCCTTTCAGAAAAATAAAGAATATCCACAGGCGATTGAAATGTTCTCGAAAGCCTTGAAAAGCCGTCCGGGACTCGATGACGGAATATATATCATGACGGATAAGGCGCAGGCCTTAACGGCCTACGGTTTAAATGAAGAGGGTCTTGCGGTAGCGCATTATGCAGAACAATCCCTTGCGGAAAGTCCGGAACAGAGTCAATCCCTTTATCAGAATTATCAGATGGTTGGAGACCTCTATCTTCATCTTGGCCGTCCGGAAGAAGCCCTCTCACTGTTCAACAGGGCGCTGTCGATTGAAAAGAATGAAAAAAACAGCATCAGACTTAAGTTTTCAATCGCCAGGTGCTATGAGGCGATGAATAAGAAAAGCGATTATATTCCCCTCTATAATCAGCTTGCCGGACTCGATGACCCGTTATGGAGCCTTGTCGCCAAAGAAAAGCTGGAAGCGATAGATTTTGAGGAGGCGCTCAGGAAAGCAAATTTCAAGAAGAACAGGAAATAGGCAGCGGATATGCAGGGAAAAAGTGTGTTGCTTGTTGAAGATGATAAAAACGAATCGGCTGCCATAGCCGATCTCTTTATTCGGGCCGGTCACCGGTTGTGTGCCGTAAATGACGGATATGCGGCCCTCGGCAAGCTATCGGACGGTCAATACGACATGGTTGTTTCTGAACTCAATTTGCCTAAGATGAGCGGAATTGACCTGTTGATAAAGATAAAGGAAGTCAATACCGCTCTTCCGGTAATTCTCATTGCGTCCGGCATTTGCGTAAAGGAAGCGGTTGAAGCCATGAAAAAGGGCGCCGATGATTTTATTTTGAAACCGCTGTTACCCGAAACTATAAAATATATTACCTCCGGGTTTCTCCGGGATTCACCGGTTGAGAATGCATCCGCAGAAAACGGCAGATACGCAATCATCACAAAAAACAGGGAAATGAACCGCCTTCTGGATGACGCCGGAGAAATTGCAAACAGCCGCGCATCTGTGTTCATTTATGGAGAATCGGGTACGGGTAAAGAACTGTTTGCAAGACATATCCACCGGTGCAGTGATCGCAGGGATAAACCATTTCTGGCCGTTAACTGCGCCGCCCTTCCGGAAACGCTGATGGAGAGCGAGTTATTCGGTTATGAAAAAGGCGCGTTTACCGGGGCAAGCACCCGGAAGAAAGGAAAGTTTGAAGCGGCCGATAAAGGAACTATACTGCTGGACGAGATCAGCGAGCTGGATTATCAGCTTCAATCAAAATTATTAAGGGTGCTGCAGGAAAAGGAAATCGATAGAGTCGGCGGGACAGAATCGATACCGGTCGATGTACGGATTATCGCAACCACTAACAGGAATATCGAAAAACAAATACATGAAGAGAAGTTCAGGGAAGACCTTTATTACCGTTTGAACATAATTCCTGTTCATTTGCCTCCATTGAGAGAGAGGAAGGACGATATACCAGTTCTGGTCGATTTTTTTCTCAGAAAATACAACAAAATCGAACGAAAGGCCGTCAAGGGTTTGACGGAAGAAGCGATCCGGACCCTTATGGAAAAGCCGTGGAAAGGAAACATAAGGGAGCTTGAAAATACAATAGAAAGAGCGATTCTGATGTGTAAAGGGAGTATAATCGACGAAGAGGGGCTCTTGTTGAACGGACGGCCCAAGACGGTTTCCCCGGTCGGATATCCATCGGATATTCTGATGATGCCGGAGGTTTCTTTAAGAGAACTTGAAAAAAAAGTCATTTTTCAAACGCTTGACCGGACTAACGGCAACAGAACTCACGCGGCTGATATCCTGGGCATCAGTGTTCGAACCTTAAGAAACAAGCTCAATGAGTACAGACAAAAAATGACGGCTTCGTAAAAAGGCATGTAATTTGCAGTTAAATATTAGGACGCAGATTTTCGCCGATATCCGCAGATAATTATTGAGCTCTTTATATTTATCCGCCTCTGGCGGACTAAAATCTGCGTTCATCAGCGTCCCCCAAGGAAGTTCCTATACAATTAAAGTAGTCAGGAGCCTGGAGCCGGAATCCAGAATAGCGAACGGAACAAATGGGAGGAATTTTATGCCGGATAAATTGTCATTACAGAATATGTCTAAAGCCCTTGAGAGTGCGATCAGTATAGCGCAGCAGCGTCATAACATTATTACCAGCAATATAAGTAACCTGGAAACACCCGGATACAAGGCAAAGGATATTGATTTTAAAACCGCCATGGCACAGGCTCTGGATTCCGAATCGAAAGCAGGTTTGGCAAGGACGAATACGGGTCATATCGGCCTGGATAGCGGATCTGAGCCTGAAGTAGAGCCGTTCGAAGAGGAAGGGGAATGGAACGGATTCAACTGGGTCAGCATCGATAAAGTAATGAATACGATGACTGAAAACAATTTGATTTACAGAGCGGCAACCGAAACATTATTGAGAAAAATTGCGATAATGAAAGAAGTCATCAGAGAGGGAGGACGTTAGTATGAATTTTATGGAATCGCTTAAAATAAGTGCTTCGGGGCTCTTTGCCCAGAGAAAAAGAATGGATGTCATCGCAGAAAACCTTTCAAACATCGAAACTACCCGCACAGAAAAAGGCGGGCCATACAGGAGAAAGATGATTGTGGTGAGCGCTGAACCGATCGATGACTTCAGCGAAGTACTCGGATCGCAAATCGAAGGAGTCCGGGTTGAAGGGATAGTCGAGGACAAAACACCTTTTAAAATTGTCCATAACCCAGGCCATCCCGATGCCGACAAGGATGGGAATCTGAGCAAACCCAATGTGGATCTTGTAGTGGAAATGACCAACATGACGATAGCCCGAAACGTCTATGCAGCCAATGTGCAAGCTCTGAAATCGACGCGGCAGATGGTTTTGAAAGCGCTGGAAATCGGAAGGGCATAACTACTAAGGCAGGCACAAAGGCACAGAGCACCAAAGGCACAAAGGAATGAAAAAAGTAACAAAGGCACAGAGGGGCAGAGGTGCAGAGGAGTTGGTGCTAAGAAAACTTTGTGTCTGAATAGTTATCGAGGCCTACACTGCTTCTATTCTGGATTCCGGCTTCTGAATTCTGACTTCTAAGGAGTTATAATATGAATGAAATAAAAATTAACAATTTGTCGCCGGCCCG
>JAUYEO010000330.1 GCA_030689795.1 Desulfobacterales bacterium
AAAGGGATCAGGCGAGGTTTTTCGGACACCTGGAACTCATAAACATATTTTTGCGCGCAATAAGGCGGGCCGGAATTGAGGTTGCTTATTCGGAAGGATTTCATCCGATGCCGAAAATATCTTTTGAAGACACGCTTCCAATAGGAATGGAAAGTCTTTGCGAAACGCTTTATCTGACAGTATCGGAAAAAACGAAACCCGAGACAATTCCCGAAGAATTAAATGAGCAGCTCCCGGATGGATTATCCGTTTATAATTGCACGGAAGCTGTCAATTATGAGGGCAACAAACAAGGAACCTGTGACTATGAAGTTTCATTATGCAAGGGGCGTTTTGATAAAGAAAGACTGGAACTGTATAAAATGAGCTCAAGCGTTGTAATGGAACGGATAAACAAAAAAGGAATGACAAAAAAGATCGACCTGAAAGAAGCGGTTAAGACCATCGATCTGATATCTCCCGGCAGACTGGAAATGGCGTTATCGTCCGAGCCGGGTAAAATGGTAAGACCCGCTGAAGTTCTCAAGAGGATTTTTGCTCTTTCCGAAGAGCAGTTAAAAACGGCAAGGACAGTTAAAACCTCGATAACATTATAAAACAATTGATTGAAGCCCCCCACTGCAAGTCTACCCGTCATACTGATTGGCGGGACCTTCGGCGGGGAACGCGCTCTCTGTTTCGGTTCAACTGGCCGGCATTGTTACGGATCTGGCTGCCGGAATCATTTGTTTTGTTTATACGATAACCACGAACCGGAAATCTAAAAACAAGAGGTTAAAATGTACAAAAAGATAGTTGTTAATGTCTGTGAACATGAAACACGAATTGCGCTTCTTGAAGACGGAACGATCGCGGAGCTTTTTATCGAACGGGGAAACAGTTCCGATATCGGAGGAAATGTCTATAAGGGAAAAGTTCAGAGGGTGCTGCCGGGCATGCAGGCAGCCTTTATTGATATAGGCCTTAATCAGGCAGGCTTTATATATGTGGATGACCTGAACTTCGGGAGTTGCAGGGAAATCAAACTGATTGATTCCGGGGAAGATGATATCGAAGAGACCGCAGAATTGTTTCATGAACCGGTTATTTCTCCGAATAAAAAGCAGGAACAAACAATAGGAGAACTTATTACCGAAGGACAGCAGATCCTTGTTCAGGTGGCAAAACCGCCCATCGGCACTAAAGGCGCGCGGGTGACTTCTTATGTTACTCTCCCGGGTAGATTTATAGTGCTTATGCCAAATTCGGATCATATCGGTGTGTCGAGACGCATTGAGAACGAAGCCGAAAGAAACCGCCTTAAAGAAATGGTTACCTCTTTAAGAAAGGAGAATTACGGATATATTATCAGGACTGCTGCGGAAGGCATTCACGAAGAAACTCTTGATTATGAAATGAACTTTCTTATCAATTTGTGGAGAAATATCCAGGAAAAATACAAAACAGCTCCGGCACCGGCACTTCTTCATAAAGAGCTTACGGTATGCCTGAGAGCCGCGCGAGATCTTTTGATGCACGAGGCAGAAAAAATGATTATCGATTCACGACCGGATTATGAATCGGTTCTCTCTTTTCTTGATACGTTCATGCCAAATTTAAAGAGTTCAGTAGAGCTGTATGAAGGATACGAGCCTATTTTTGATGCGAATAACCTCGAGGGCGATATATCGCGTGCCCTGAAAAGAAAAATATGGTTGAAATCAGGCGGGTACATAGTCATAGAGCAAACCGAAGCTCTTGTTGCAATTGACGTTAATACAGGACGTTACGTTGGAAAGCATAATCTGGAAGAAACCATATTAAAGACAAATCTCGAAGCGGTAAAAGAGATTGCTTATCAAATCCGATTAAGAGACCTCGGCGGGATAATTATACTTGATTTTATAGACATGGAAAAAAAGCAGAACCAGGAGAAGGTCTTTAATGCTCTAAAAGAGGCTTTGGCCAAAGATAAAAGCAAAACGCATGCCCTTCCTATTTCAGAATTGGGATTGATCCAGATGACAAGAAAGAGGACAAGGTCTCCATTGACACAGATTCTTTGCGAACCATGTTTTTACTGTGAAGGAGAAGGGTATTTGCTGGCAAAACAGACGATTTGCTACAACATATACAGGGAAATTCAGCGAGAGGCCTTTGACATGGCCGGCATTAAGGTTGCCCTGCACGTTCATCACGAAATAGCCGAGCTTTTGCATGGAGAAGAAAACCATCTTATCGTTTCTCTTGAAAAAATGATAGGAAGACAGATTGTAATATATCCAAAACCGGAATATCATTTGCAGGAGTTTGAAACATATGAAATATATAAAGAGTGAGGATGGTTATAATATTCTTTATTGACACAGCGACCAAGATATGTTCTATTCCGCGGTTATCATAAGGTTATCTCTGAAAAAAGACATCAAAGCATAACGATTTAACACACTGTTATACTTGATAAGATTAACAGCAAACGCCAAGTTGATGAAGGATGCATAAGTTATGAAAAGAACATATCAGCCAAGCAGACTCAAACGAGCCAGAACGCACGGTTTTTTAAAAAGAATGTCTACAAAGCAAGGAAGAAAACTGATAAACAGGCGAAGAGCGAAGGGCCGGGCCCGTTTATCGGTTGTATAAAGGAATTATAATTGCGGGTAGTCGAATCAACCAAACAGAAGCTTAAAATTGAATAACTTCAATTTTCCAAAGACCGACAGAATATTAAAGCGCAGCTATTTTCTTCAGTTATCAAAGAACGGGAAAAGAGTAAAAAACAAATATTTTACAGTCGTTTATTCGCAAGGTCTCTTTGGAACAACCCGGCTTGGTTTGACGGTATCAAAAAAAGCAGGAAATTCAGTCCGGCGCAATAAAATAAAGCGCCATATCCGTGAATACTTTCGAATGAATAAATACAGCTTCAAAAGAAATTGGGATATTAACATTATTGCTAAACCTGAAGCAGGAAGCCTGACATCTGAACTTTTTATACCGTCATTGCAGGATGTTTTTAAGAAGATAGAGGAAGGTATTGATAATTAGAAAACCATTTCTTTTATTTATCCGTTGTTATCAGTATATCGTATCTCCGCTGACCGGGCCTGTTTGCCGTTTCTATCCATCCTGTTCAGAATATGCCTATGAAGCGATTTATCGTCATGGTCTTTTCAGGGGAATAGCCCTTGCGGTTAGACGGATATTGAGATGCCATCCTTATAATCCGGGCGGGATCGATCCGGTCCCAAAAAGTTAGATAAAAAAAAGTAACTACTCAGGCAGATAGACCGTAGGCTTTTAGGCTGTGGGAACACGCCATACGAGACCATACCAAGCTCAGAGCGTTGAACCGGCCAGAGTTAAGTTTTAGTCAATAAGCCGTAAACTTGCTCTTCGTTTTGGCAGAATGTTTTTTATGATCTATGCAAACCCTTTGCTGTAAAGAAATTGCTGAGATTATTTTTAAATCCAACTTTTAAAATATGCGGCATATTTTTGGTTCCGGCGCGTCCGGATTAGGCATTAAGTTTTTCACCTTCAGACTAAACGCCTGCGGAGTGACAATATAAGTACCGTAATGATATCGGGGAGGTTTTAATGGATCAGGCACGTTTTATTATAGCAGTAGCGCTTTCATTTTTAGTTTTTTTAGCCTGGGATTATTTTTATAATGATGAGAAACCGGCAACAAAAGTAGAACAAACCGCAGTGGGACAGCCGGCTGTTAAGACAGAAACCCCGGAATCCGCCAAAGATATCAAGCTGCAGCAAAAACCTTCATATGTAACACCTTTAGTTAAAGCGAGTGAAACATCCAGGGTTATTAAAATAAACACCCCTTTTTATTCTTTGAATATTAATGAAAAGGGTGCTGCCATCACAAGTTTTGTTTTGTCTAACTACAGGGAAACCATAAACGCCGATTCACCTAATAAAGAGTTGATACCAAAAGAAGTAGAAACGGGAACGATACGGTCAGGCTTTGCCGGAAATAGTGTTCCGGGCATTGAGAATGCTCTTTTTGTTTCAGATGCTGATTCGGAAACTGTTGCTCTGAAAGAAGGAAACAAAGAGATCAGCTTTTACTGGAAATCTCCACAGGGTGTCATCATTGAAAAGAAATATAATTTATCTGCCGACACTTATCTGATCGGTTTAACCGTTAAGATCATAAACCAGTCTCCTGAATCCATAAAAGACAAGCTGTTTGTTTCTCTGAACAGTTTTTATACGGAGAATAGCGGTTCACAAAGCTTCGAAGGGCCGAGCGCTTTAATAAACAACAGCCTTGAACAAATAAATCTTAAAGATATTGAAGAAAAGAATACTTATTCAGGAGTTTTTAAATGGATTGCCGTCCAGGATAGATATTTCATGGCTGCAATTATTCCGAAAATATCTTTGGAAACAGATATGCGCCTTTCTTTAAAGGATAAGGGATATCTTGAGGTTCGGTATCTGAATCCTGAAAAAGAGATTCGCCCCGGCACTCAGGAACAGGTCGAATTTAATATTTTCTTTGGACCAAAGAGCATGAATCTTTTGGGGAGCCTGGGATATGATTTGAACAAGTCTATCAATTTCGGATGGTTTGATTTTCTTGCAAAACCAACCCTCTATTTTATGAATTTTATATATGGATTTATTCCCAACTACGGTGTGGCTATTATTCTTCTTACCGTAATAATAAAGCTGTTATTCTGGCCTCTCGGGTCAAAAAGCTATAAATCAATGAATGAGATGAAAAAAATTCAGCCGCTGCTCGCAGGAATAAAAGAGAAATACGGCAACGACAAGAAGCGCATGAACGAAGAGGTGATGGGCTTGTACAAAACATACAAGATCAATCCCCTGGGAGGATGCCTGCCCATGGTAGCACAGATTCCGGTTTTCTTTGCTCTGTACAGAATGCTTTATGAGACCATTGAATTAAGGCACGCCCCGTTTATGTTCTGGATAAAAGATCTTTCAGCTCCCGACAGGCTTTTTAGTTTTGCTTTTTCAATTCCTTTTATGGAGCCCCCATATGGTATACCTGTTCTGACGATAATTATGGGAGCAACAATGTTTATACAGCAGAAAATGACTCCCGCGGTCGGCGATCCGACTCAGGCAAAAATGATGATGATATTGCCGTTTGTATTTACGGTCATATTTGTCAATTTTTCTGCCGGTCTGGTTTTATACTGGCTTCTTAACAATATTTTATCCATCCTTCAGCAATATATCATTTCAAGGAAAACGGCATAGGGGCCGTTACAAAACTCAGGCGCCTTTCAAAAAAAATAGCAGAAAAGGCCAAAGACAAATGGAAAGCCGATGTCATTGGGGCAAATGAACGCAAATGACAGGAGTGTAATCCACCTTGCCTTAAAGAATGACAGTGATGTAAAAACGCATAGCGTTGGTGAGGGTTTTATTAAAAAGATTGTTATTTACCCAAGAAGAAAAAGGCCGGCGTAGCGGATTGCTTAAGCTCTACGTTGAGCCATTTTGTATTTCAAAATTGATAAGAGGCTCGATCGGGAGATGGCCTCAGCGAGCCGCAAGAAACAGTAACTTAAGAAACGCCCCGCGGTTGTCGGGAAAAGACACACAGGCAGCAAAGAAATCTGCCACAGTGAACATCAGTCCTT
The DNA here is from genome assembly GCA_030689795.1 of Desulfobacterales bacterium. Classification (GTDB taxonomy): domain Bacteria; phylum Desulfobacterota; class Desulfobacteria; order Desulfobacterales; family RPRI01; genus RPRI01. Next base: position 5,619 of record JAUYEO010000330.1, read on the forward strand.
TGGGGCTGCTGTCCGGATTGAATAGATGGAAAATGATACTATTGCTGCCATATCAACCCCCATAGGCGGCGGCGGGATAGGGATTATAAAAATATCCGGAACAAAAGCCATACCGATTGCCTCGTCCGTATTCAGAAGATCATCCAAAACAGATAAATTCAACAACATAACCCCGATAAACGGGACTCTTTTTAGTACCCCCTTGAGGGGTAGAAAAACGCAGGAAATAATTTCTGACTTACTAAAAGAATCACATAAGCTTTATCACGGGCACATTGTCGATCCTGAAAACGGGAAAGCCCTCGATGAAGTTCTTGTTTCTGTAATGCTTGCGCCCCATTCATATACCAGGGAAGATGTTGTTGAAATAAATGTTCATTCCGGCCTTATCCTTTTAAGAACTGTTCTCGACCTTGTAATCAGACAGGGAGCAAGGCTCGCCCTGCCGGGAGAGTTTACAAAAAGGGCTTTTATAAACGGAAGGCTTGATCTTACACAGGCCGAAGCGGTAATCGACATTATTAATGCAAAAACTAAAAAAGCCCTTGAAATTGTCAATGCACAGGCTGAAGGAGATTTAAGAGGTTGCGTTGAAGCGATATTGAATCTGTTAAACGGCTTTCTGATAAAATTTGAAGCGGCAATAGATTTTCCTGAAGAAGTTGAAGCATTAAACCTTGATGTGGAAGCAGGGATCATTGAAAATGACGTAATCGGCAGATTAAATGAGCTGATACTTGGTTATAATGAAGGGCATATTTTAAGAGAAGGGATAAGGATTGCTATAGCCGGAAGACCAAATGTGGGAAAATCAAGCCTCATGAACCGGCTTTTAAAAAAAGACAGGGCAATTGTAACTTCTGTTCCCGGAACAACAAGGGATATTATCGAAGAAGATTTTATTATATCCGGGATGCCCGCTGTTATTGCAGATACAGCCGGCCTGCATGATACCAGCGATCCTGTTGAAACCATTGGGATTAAAAAGACAAGGGAACAGATAAAAAATTCGGATATTATTCTTTTGATGGCAGATGCCGTTTCTCCGTTTGTGGAAGCAGACCGCAAGATATATGAGAGCATTAAGGGAAAGCAGGTTGTTATTGTTGTAAACAAGATCGATCTGCTCCCGGAGAACCGGGAAATAATTCTGCCTGATGATTTAAAAGCATTGCCATATGTAAAAATATCGGCTTTACATAATATCGGGATTGATTCTTTGAAAGAAAAAATCAAAGACATATTTATTAATAAGATTGACTATGATTCTATGGCGATTGTTCCGAATCTGCGTCAGAAAATAGCTGTTGAGAAATCTTTGGAAAATGTTATTGCGGTTTTGAAAGGATTGAAATCCGGAATGCCTTATGAGATGGTTTCGATAGATCTTGGAGAGGCCATCGGTTCATTAAATGAAGTTATTGGGAAAAACATAAAAGCTGATATTCTGGACCAGATTTTCAGCCGGTTTTGCATAGGAAAATAATGTTTCACGTGAAACATTACCACCAAATAAAATGAAGGAGCATGTTGTGGACATAGATTTCACTCAGTTTTTTAAAAAATATGAAGCAGTTGTTGCGATGGCGGATATTGCGTTTAATAAAGTTAAGGACAGCCATCCTGAATGTGTAAAATGTAAAATAAATTGTTCGGATTGCTGTTATGCATTGTTTGATCTTACCCTTATCGAGGCATTGTATATAAACCATAAAACCAGGGAAAACTTTGATGGCGAAAAAAGGGGAAAACTGGAAGAAAAGGCGAACAGCGCAGATAGATCTGTGTTTAAACTGAAGAAAAAAGCCTATAATGAGCTTAAATCTGGAAAGAGCGAAGATGAAATAATTAAAGAATTCGCCACAAAAAGAATCAGATGCCCTCTTCTGAATAAAGAGAATTGCTGTGATCTATATGAATTCAGACCGATAACATGCAGATTGTACGGGATACCGGTATCTATAGGCGGGGCAGGGCACACATGCGGATTGTCGGGTTTTAAAGAAGGCAAGAACTATCAGACTGTAAACATGGATGCCATTCAAAAAAAGCTGTATGAAATATCGGATGAACTTGTCAGGCATATCAACTCAAAATATTTAAAATTGTCGGAAGTGCTTGTGCCTTTATCAATGGCAATATTGAATGTTTACGATAAAGAATATCTTGGTCTTCCTGATCCGGATAAAACTCCGTTAGAAGAAAAATGATGGACCCGTAAAAAGTCGAAATATGCTCACTTAATGAGTTTTTTGGGGATTTTTAAATCACTTCGCTAAATCACAAGAACTCGGGCTAACGCCCTCAAACAGCTTGTGATTTTTAACGCTCAGTAATTTAAAAATCT
>JAUYEO010000331.1 GCA_030689795.1 Desulfobacterales bacterium
ACATTGACGAAGCCGTTGTTCTGCTTGACTATGCCGTAAACAGTGGCAAGGCCCATGCCGGTGCCCTTTCCAACCTCATTGGTGGTGAAAAAGGGCTCAAAGATTTGCTCACAGGTCTCTTTATCCATACCGCAGCCATTGTCGCTGACCGCAAGAAGGACGTACTGCCCGGGGACAAAACCCGCATGCTGAGCGCAATACGAATCGTCAAACTCCGCCTTGCCGGTCTCGATGGTAATTTTGCCGACACCGGATATTGAATCACGGGCGTTAACCGCAAGGTTGGCCAAAATCTGGTCAACCTGGGCGGGGTCCATCTTCACCGGCCACAGGTTCGCTGCCGGCATCCAGAGCAGGTCGATATCCTCGCCGATCAGCTTTCGAAGCATATTGAGCATGCCCGCGACGGTATCGTTTATATCCAGCGTTTTCGGGGCGATGGTTTGCTTCCGGGCAAAGGCCAGAAGCTGCCGTACGAGGTCCGCCGAGCGCCGTGCGGCGTTCATGATTTCCTGGATGTTTGTATGGAGCGGGCCGGATGGTTCGATCTTCATCAGCGCCATCTGGGAATAGCCGAGGATAATGTTCAGCATGTTGTTGAAATCGTGCGCCACGCCGCCCGCGAGCTGGCCGATAGCCTCCATCTTCTGCGCCTGGCGATATTGCTCCTCCAGTTTCAACTTTTCCGCCTCCGCTCGCTTGCGATCGGTTGTGTCTCTCACGATGCTCCGAAATCCGGTCGGATGCCCCTCCGTATTCCGGATGAGTGATATGGAAACTTCGATATCTCTGAGATCGCCATCCTTCCTGATAATCTGCCACTCAAAATTCTTTACCGGTTCGCCGGTTCGGTAAACCTGGTTGTAAACTTGATAGACCTTGCGGGTATTTTCCTCATCTGAATATTGACTGTAGTTCATCCCCAACAGAGCATCTCTCTCATAGCCCATCATCTTGCGCGTCGATTCGTTGAACAAGGTAAAATTTCCCTTGATGTCCACTTCGTGATAGCCATCTTCCATGCTTTCGATGATAGTCCGATATTTCTCCTCTGATTTCCTTAACTCCTCCTCCGCCAGCTTGCGATCGGTGATGTCGGTGACAAGGTTCAGCGTGGCCGGCCTTCCCTCAAAGTTAATTAAGGCAGCACTCAGTTCAAGCCATTTGATGCCGCCGTTTTTGGGAATAAACCTGAACGCATACCGGGATTCGTACCCTTCGCCCTTGAGACGTTTCAGGTAGCGCTCTCCCACCATGGCACGGTCATCCGGGTGGACGAACTCTATAAAAGGTTTTGAAATAATCTCTTGTTCTGAATAACCTGCTATTTCAACTCCAGCGCGATTGACGAATTTGAGCATGCCGTCCTGCGCAACATAAATGGCTTCATTAGCCTTTTCTACCAGTGATCTATATCTTTCCTCGCTTTCCCGCAGCGCCTTCTCTGCCCGCTTGCGCTCTGATTCCGATTGTTCCAGTTCTTGGGTTTTCTGCTTTAAGAAGGCATTCTCTTTGAGCAGTTCCGAATTTGTCCTGACTTGGTCGTTCATCTTATGCCCCTCTGTAATGACCAATGTTGCCGACTGTATAGAAAGACGGATTGTCTTTATACGAGTCTTATTTAATTATTTAAAAACTATCTGATACCCATTAAGATGTCAAATGGAATATAGTCCATCAGATGCTCTTTACCATATGAAATCACTAACTTTTCCTGACTTATGCTGATTGCTGATAACAGGAATATACAAATGCTGTATTTACCTGTATTTCCTCAGGCTACAGATCGTACAGGGTTTCATCCCGCAGGGGAGCAGCTCTTTTTATCTTCTCCCGTCCTTTTTTGCCGGACAGGGAAAAAGGTTCCTCCTGTTCAAGAATATCGCCCATCTCGGACTCTATCCTGTCCGGATCTTCGCCTTTTTCAAGACGTCTTATCGCTTCATCCATACCGGAACCAAGTTTAAGCCCTGCAGCATTTGAAAGCTTTCGCATAAGGTCTGCCGCCTGCCTCGGATCTTCTTCATTTATATTTTTGGCCTCCCTCCCAAGCATCTGAATCGCCTTTTCCATTTTGCTTTCATCAAATGGAAGATCATCGGCATCGCCACCCTCCTTTGCTCTTCCTGTAACCGAAAAAACAGATACCTGCCTTGAGAGCCTTGAAGTTTTACACCTCGGGCACTTAGGGTTCTTTTTCGTATTTACGGATTTTGAAAAGAAGTTGTAAATTGTATTGCAATCCTGACAGTAAAATTCATAAATAGGCATAACGACCTGCTCCCTTTAAAAAAATTCGCCGTAGTCTTTTATCGGCACATTCTAATAAAATGTCGTTCATTGTCAACCCTATTCGATTTTTGCATTTCAATTTGAACCGAAACAGCGAGCGCATTCCCCGTAGCTTGCTGCGGGGTTAGCGAGCGAATTAAAAACAGACGATATTCCCTACGGTTGAAGATTCCCCGTAGCTTGCTGCGGGGAGCTTCAATCATGGTTTTGACTCTATCCTCTTTTTAATGTATGTTCATCCGCATTAAAAAATTGATGGATTCGTAAAAGCGTAATAATTTTATAAAACCACGAGGATCACAAAGTACACGAATCTTAAAAAAAACTAATGTGTGTTTTTTCTTTTTCGTGCTCTTCGTGACCTTCGTGGTAAAATTTTTAACTTTTACGAAGCCGCCAAAAATTATTTTCACAAAAAAAACAGAGGCAATAAAACATATGGAAACAGATAATGAAAAAAATGATCCCGCTCCGGAATGGGAAAACCGGACATTATGCCCGGACGGAAACTGCATAGGCGTAATCGGCCCGGACGGACGCTGCAAAGAATGCGGCTTACCCTCAGATAATCAGGCGGATGGCGCTCAGAGAGCCGCAGAAACTGTCAATATCCCCCCATCCGGCGGCAATCCGGATCCGGAATCCGATCCGGATTGGGAAAACCGCAAATTGTGTCCGGACGGAAACTGCATTGGAATTATAGGATCAGACGGACGCTGCAGAGAATGCGGTAAATAGGGTTAATGCTGCGAAACTTATTTACAAGATACATGCCATGAAAGATGCGGATTCTAAAAATTCCTCAAAATTTTCCGCACTCATTGTTGCGGCATCAAGCTCATTTCTCACGCCTTTCACGATATCTTCCGTGAACATAGCCCTTCCTTCCATTGAACGGGACTTTCAGATCAATGCCCTTCTTTTAAGCTGGATTGCGACTTCATACCTTTTATCCGCCGCCATATTCCTTTTACCCTTCGGAAAACTCGGTGATATTTACGGAAGAAAGAAAATATTCCGATATGGCATAATAATCTTCACTCTTTCATCGTTTCTTGCCGCATTTTCAAACTCAGCCGGCATGCTCATATTCTCCAGAATCATTCAGGGCCTCGGCAGCGCCATGGTATTTGCTACAGGAATTGCCATAATAAGTTCCGTTTTCCCTCCCGAAGAAAGGGGCAAGGCTCTCGGCATAACCGTCGCCGCAGTCTATTCCGGCCTCTCATGCGGCCCCTTTTTCGGAGGCCTTCTCACACAGCATTTTACATGGAGAAGCATCTTTGTTGTCAATGTTCCGCTCGGAATCATAATCATACTTCTCATTCTTTTTAAATTGAAAGGGGAGTGGGCCGACGCAAAGGGCGAAAAATTCGATGTCAAAGGTTCGGTAATATACGGCCTTTCGCTTATTGCCCTGATGTGCGGGGTTACGTTCCTTCCGGGCATATCCGGCTTTGTTTTAATCATAACCGGCTTTTTCGGACTTTTTCTTTTTTTTAAATGGGAGAAAAATATCAGATACCCGGTCTTTGATGTGAATCTGTTCGGAACAAACAGGGTGTTTGCCTTTTCATGTTTTGCCGCCCTGATAAACTACAGCGCAACTTTTTCCGTAACATTCCTTACAAGCCTTTTTCTTCAATATATAAAAGGACTTTCCCCGGGAGACGCCGGAATGATTCTTATATCCCAGCCGATAATGATGGCGCTCTTTTCACCTGTTGCAGGAAGACTATCGGACAGAATCGAGCCGCGTATTATAGCGTCGATCGGAATGGCCATAACAGCCTCCGGACTCATACTCCTGTCGATGATACGGGAAAACACCGGCCTTGCCCCGATAGTGTCCTGTCTGATGCTTCTCGGGTTCGGCTTTGCACTTTTTTCTTCCCCGAACATGAATGCCATAATGGGCAGTGTTGAAAGAAGGTTCTACGGGATAGCCTCAGGCTCGGTCGGCACGATGCGCCTTCTCGGGCAGATGCTGAGCATGGGGATTGTAACTCTTATATTTGCCCTGTTAATCGGGCGCGTTCAGATAACAAATGAATACCATCCTGTTTTCGTAAAGAGCTTCCGCCTGGCCCTCGTGATTTTCTCCATGCTCTGCACAGGCGGAATATTCCTCTCCCTCTCAAGGGGAAAGCTCCGTGAGAATTGATTGGATCGCTTATTTAAACGGAAGTTTTTCCCGGCCTGAATCAACACTTGGCGGCCTCCAGGGTGGGCAGGAAGTGGCCTGCTTGTGGACGTACTTTCCGAAAGAGGTTTTTCCCTCGAAGCTGTCTGAGCTTAATAGCTTAATATTTTGACACACCAACCGTAACCTGATAAAATATTTTCCAGTCATTGTTAAATATGATGGACCCGTAAAAAGTCGAAATATGCTCACTTAATGAGTTTTTTGGGGATTTTTAAATCACTTCGCTAAATCACAAGAACTCGGGCTAACGCCCTCAAACAGCTTGTGATTTTTAACGCTCAGTAATTTAAAAATCT
>JAUYEO010000335.1 GCA_030689795.1 Desulfobacterales bacterium
TGAATAGTTCGCGGTGATAAATTTTTATCGGCCATGTTTTTTTTTATCCGTTCAAGATGAATGGGTGCTATTTTGCTGAAAGGTAGGTTTGCAAGAGTCTCGGCCAAGTGTACCCGGAAAAGCATCTCTTCAATAGCATATGTTTTTGATTTTTTATCTTTCTCGCTTTGTGGTAGGTAGGTCTCTGTCATAAAGGCCCCGAAAGTCACGTTTTCCTTTTCCGTGCGTTTTGACTCCGCCTCGGCCTGCTCGCGTTTTTTCTCTGCAATGTCTCGCTTTTCTTTCGGTGATTTCGGCCCCGATCCCGTTTTGACATTCCCCTTATATTGCCGTAACAGCTTCAAACAATAGTCCTCAAATCCAAGCCCCGGCTCTTCCTTGCGGATTGCTTCGGGAATGCCCCCAGACAACCAGCCGACGCCGTAATGATGAAGTGTCTTGTCAACCCGGAAACGGATCGAATAATAACGATCCTTTTTTTTGCCGTGCTTGCGCTCCTGGTGCTCGTAATATCTTAACCCTTTATGATTCGTTCTAAACCATTTTTTTGTCATAAAATTTACCCCCCTCTTTATGCTTGAAAACAGTCAGTACGTTTTCTGTTGCCACTCCTTTGCCACTTTTTTCCCTGAAACAGCGTGTTTTTAAATGATGTCTTGTTAAAGATAATAAGTGATAAGTATTGAAATGACAATGTATTTTATATGATAAAATGATATTATGTGAAAGTCTTTAAATATGACTCTTAATCAGTAGGTTGTTGGTTCGATTCCAACACGGCCCACCAAAAAATCAATAGGTTATAGCTTATGGCTATGACCTATTTTTTTAGTGTGGGACTTGGTGTGGGACTTTTTCCAATAACTGATTTTCAAACTCAATATCGTGCTCCACGAGCTCAAGAAAATCCTCAAGGCGCGAAACTTCCGCCGGCTCATACGGATAACTTTCCATCTATTGCCTATACACGATGGATAATGTTTCCATATATTGTCGTATTATCAATATGTTATATGATATTACTTGTCACCCCTAAAATCAAGAAATATATTTACAACAGAACCTGAAATGAAACTTATTGATCAGTTGCGACAGGTTCTGAGATATCATCATGACTCGATGAGCACCGAAAAGACCTATTGTGAGCGGAATAATTTAGTGTGGGAACCGAAACAGCGAGCGCATTCCCAGCCGAAGATCCCGCCAATCAGTACGGCTGGCGGACTTGCGGCTGGGTTATAGCGCGAATTAGAAACAGACACTATTCTCTACGGTCAAATCCGCCTAAGGCGGACCGCAGCTTGCGGCGGGGAAATTCAATACTCAGAAACACCCGCGCGATACGATGCACGCTCTGCACGGATGTTCCCATATCCCTTCCCCGGACGCGCACAGAGTAACCAACCTGTTTACTTGCCCTTATCGGCGTGTATCAATTCGATTACCGTTACTTCAGGCGGAGCCAGGAAGCGGATAGGCGGCCCCCAGGTACCGGTCCCTCTGCTCACGTAGAGTGCAGAGTTCTGGGGATACAGTGCAAAACCTGTCCTTACGGGATAAAACAAATAGGTCAGAAGATTGAAGGGGAATATCTGCCCTTTGTGGACATGCCCTGAAAGTTGCAGGTCAAAGAGACCCAGGCTCTCCCGGTCAACAGCCGGGCGGTGCTTGAGAAGCAGGGTAAATCTGTCCGGGGGTACTTTCATCAAGAGAGTCTTTTCCGTGGCCGGCCTGGAATGGGTGAATCTCCCGATCGCCGGATCGTCAACCCCCACGACATTTATCAATTCACCTGCCGTTGACCCTTCATTACGAAGCACCTTGAAACCCGCCCGTTCCGTAAAACCGACGGCCTGATCCAGTCCAGCATACATCTCGTGATTTCCGGTCACAGCAAACTTGCCGAATCCTGGCCGTATATCCTGCAAGAGTTCAGCCAGCCCTGTCATCCGGTTGATCTGCCCATCCACCAGGTCCCCGGTGGAAACAAGAAGATCAGGCGAAGCTCCGTTGATCAGGGCAATAATTCTCTTGAGACGCTCCTCCCTGACGATCAGCCCAAGATGCACGTCTGAAATCTGGACGATGGTGAGCTTTCCGACTGCGCGCGGAATTTTCGGTGTGTTTATGACAACCCGTTCGGCTCTTATGTCACATGCTTCGAAATATCCATACAGCGCCGTTGCCATTCCCAATGCAACAGGCAGGATTAAAGCGGTGCGTTTCGCAAGGAAGAGCGCTGAAAAATCCCGGTGAAATAAGAATCCGGCGCAATGGATAAGCCAGTGGTATATGTCAATGGCCAGTGAAGCGGTAAAGAAGAGGAAGATAAATCCCATCCAGAGGTAGCCGGTATAGGCCATAAAGCGCGCAAAAGTTTCCATGCCCATATTTTCCAGTACCCTGACCTGCACCGGCGTAATAACCATTAAGAAGAGAAAGAGCGCCAGAAAGAGGGAAGCAGGAAACCCCGGGGAAAGTGCCGATTTCACTTTGCTGAAAAGATAGAGATGGGTACCGCCATATATAAGGAAAAAAACCAGGAAAAACAGGCTCATAATAACCCCGCTATAAATTGTTGCTGATTTCATAATCTTGTCAGGTAAAAACAGACACCTTTCAACTTACTCCCTCCTGTGTGCGTTGATAATGGAAGCTATTGTTACTGCCAGGACAATAATTCCCCCGCCTGCAAGCGCATGGGCACCCGGGGCTTCCCCTATCGCAAAGAAAACCCATATGGGGTTAAATACCGGTTCTATGACTGCTATGAGGATCGCTGAAACCGCGGAGATACGTTTAATCGCAAAGGAAAAAAGAATCGACGATATGCCGACCTGGACAATCCCCAGCACCGCGATTGCGGCAAGCGATTTCGCTGTTAGATGCGGCACAGGAAGAAAAAGCGATATGATTATACATACCCCGGCCGTGAGCCAGTGGGAGAGGAGAATCGATTCGAGCGGCGAACCGTCTTTTTGCATGCGCATGAATACGAAATAAAAACCAAACGTGATCGCCGACATTACGGCAAGAATATTGCCAAACAATCTTCCGCCGGAAAGTTCGTCAAAAAACATGACGATCATACCGGCCGCTACTACCGGAATTGCCGCAAAATGTTCAATTCGCGTGCGTTCCTTCAGCAAAATAGCCCCGATAAAGGCAGTTGAAACCGGGGCTATATACTGAAGAATGATCGCATTTGCCGCGGTGGTGGTTTTATTGGCCGATACGAACAGGAGCATGGTCGCGGCATTAGCCACTGCAGCTGCAATCTGCGGAAAAGAAAAATGGATCACAGGACGTTTTATATAGATGAGAATTACGATTGACGCGACGAAACTGCGCATGCCTGCTATCGCAATCGGGTTCCAGTCGATAACTTTTATAAACAGGCCTGCAATGCTCCAGAGAAACGCAGTGGCTGCCATCACAAGAATGCCCGCGCTTTTATTTGTATTTTCCATTTCGTGTCCACCCGGAAACCGAATTCGGACATATGTGAGTTCAGTACTAATATCTTTTTCCAACACGCGGCATGAGGCGCGGCGGCTGTTTGCCGTCGCCCTTAATACCGCGTGTTAAATTTCTTCCGATAAATCAACCCATCTCCCATTTGTGAGAGGTTCCAGATCAGCAGGTTTAAGTTGAAAAACAGCAAAAGGAGTCCCGGCAGCTGCCCAGATTATTTCATATTTTTTCAGGTCTATATCCAGTATTGTTTCCAGGGGTTCATTATGACCTGCCGGCGGCACTCCGCCGATTGCATACCCGACTCTTTCTTTTACATACTTTCCATCCGCTCTGCCAAGCTTCAAACCCGTCGATTTTTGGATTTTCATTATATCTACCCGATTTGAACCTGATACGATGACAAGAATCGGACGGTCAATCTCATTGTCTCTGAACACGAGAGATTTGGCTATCTGAGAGACTGTACACCCGATACTGTCAGCGGCCTCCTGAGCAGTTCTCGCTGACCCCGGCAATTCTTTAACTTTAAAGGAGAATCCCATCGCTGAAAGGAAAGCCTGTACACGTTTTGCACTGTCACTTAACTCTGAAACCATATCTTTGTTCCTTTGAAAAATATAACATTGGTAATAGGCGGATAACTTTCCGTCTATTGCCTATACGATGGTCACCGCTTTGAATTCTGTCAGGCGTACCAGAGGATTAAAAAAAAGGTTACAGTAGATATGATGCTGTAACCCTTTCTTTCCGCCACAGGCGAATTTTTCCTATTTTTCTTTCTTCTTATCCTTCTTTTCCTGTCGTTTTTCCTTTATTGATTTAGCCGGCTTCTTTTTAAGTTCTTTTTTGCTGTCCATTGATTTTGCCATTTTATCCTCCTTTTTCTCGTTAATAACTTTATTATGAAATCAGAATATACCGAGGTCTTTTAAGACATTATTTATTCCGAGCTTTTGAATCTTAAGCCTTATAAACTCGGAGATTGTCGGCTGATAGGGTTTCACCCTGAGATGCTTCCGGATTTCCCGCGGTGTTCTCGATCCCTTGTGATTATTGCAGGCTCTGCAGGCGGCTACGCAATTTTCGAAAGTAGTCTCCCCGCCTTTTGACCTCGGCACAATATGGTCGATCGTTAGTTTCTCCTTCTCCGTACCACAATAAGCGCATTTGAACCCGTCCCTTATGAGAACATTTTTCTTGCTGAAAGGGACCCTGTTTCTGAAGATAGTTCTGATGAGTTTTATCAGCTTCATGACGGCAGGGATTTTCATCAGGACTCCGCCGGAAGTTTTGATAAAAGTCTCGGAATATGAAATGATCTCAACCTTTCCCTTGGAAAGAAGGCAGACTGCCCTTCTCCAGTTTACAAGATTGAGGAATGTATAATCCGCATTCAGTAAAACACACTGGGGCATATTATATTAGCCTCACATACCCTGATAGGACTGGTTTATGGTTCCTAGTCTCTTGTTTCTGGTTCGTTGTTCGAACATCGAATATCATATACCGTACTTCGAAGTTCGTGGGTCGTGAATCTTTGTTTCTGGTTACTGGTCACTGATCACTATTTTCCCGGTGACAATAGCAAATATGCAAAATAAAATCAATATGCAGGCCTTTTTCAGCTGCCATTTCCGATATCTGTTCAATGAAGCTTTTCTATATTATTGATTTTAATATGCAATGCAGTTATGATGAAAAACACTTTTTTACCGGAAATCATAAACTATAGACCGGAAACTTAAGTTACATGTTTATCCCGACAACAAAAGAGGAAGTCAAAAAACTGGGCTGGGACTCGCTCGATGTTATTCTTGTAACCGGAGACAGCTACATCGACAGTCCTTTTATAGGAGTATCGGTCATAGGAAAGATGCTTATAAAAGAGGGATTCCGGACAGGCATCATCGGGCAGCCGGATATTAATTCGGGCAGCGATATCTGCAGGCTTGATGAGCCGGAACTCTTCTGGGGCATCACAGGCGGGTGCATAGATTCAATGGTTGCAAATTATACGGCCTCGAACAGGAGAAGAAAAAACGACGATTACACCGCAGGCGGTGATAATACCCGCCGCCCCGACCGCGCAGTCATTGCATACTCAAATCTTATAAGAAAATATTTCAAAAATACAAAGCCGCTTGTATTGGGAGGCATGGAAGCAAGCTTAAGAAGAATTCCCCACTATGATTTCCGGTCAAACCGTCTCCGCAGATCGATATTATTCGATGCAAAAGCGGATTATATCGTTTACGGCATGGGTGAAAAGACAGTGGTTGAACTTGCGAAAAAATTAAGAAGCGGAAACGGAGCAAAGGATCTTCCGGGTATCTGTTATGCCGGAAAAGAAAAATCGGAAGGCTATATAGAACTTCCTTCGTATGAGGTTCTGCTGAAAGACAAAACGGCATTTATTGATATGTTCAGCACTTTTTACAGAAACAATGATCCTGTTACTGCAAAGGGCATGTGTCTGAAACACGACAACAGGTATCTTATACATAATCCTCCGGCGCCGCACCTTTCAACAGATGAGCTTGACGGAATTTATGACATGGATTTTGAAAGAGACCTCCATCCTTTTCACAAAAAAGAGGGGCAGGTCAGGGCTCTTGAAACAATAAAATTTTCCATATCAACTCACCGGGGATGCTACGGAGAGTGTAATTTCTGCGCCATATCAGTCCATGAAGGAACAACCGTAAGCCGGCGAAGCGGAGAATCAATCATCAGGGAGGCAAAATGCCTTGCATCTCATCCTGATTTCAAGGGTTATATACTTGACGTCGGAGGTCCCACGGCAAACATGTATGGATTTGAATGCGAAAAAAAGCTCTCCCGCGGAAGCTGCGTTGACAAACGATGCATCCATCCGAAAGTCTGCCCCAAATTAAAACCCGATCACAGCAGGCAGATATCATTGCTCGCTAATCTAAGGAAAATAAAGGGAATAAAGAAAATTTTCATATCGTCGGGCATAAGGTATGATCTTCTCTTTTCGGATAAAAACTGGGGAGAAAATTATTTAAAAGAGATCGTGCTGCATCACGTATCCGGCCAGCTTAAAATAGCTCCCGAACATACCGAAGAAAAAGTCCTGCAAAAAATGGGAAAACCCGGAACAAAATCACTTGTTGAATTCGTTGACCTGTTTAACAGGCTCACAAAAGAGGCGGGTAAAGAGCAATATCTCACATATTATTTCATGGCGGCACATCCCGGATGCGATGAAGAGGATATGAAAAAACTCAAATCATTTATCTCACGCAATTTAAAGATCAATCCCGAACAGGTTCAGATTTTCACTCCTTCGCCTTCCACATATTCAACGTTGATGTATTATACCGGGATGGACCCTTTTACAAAAATGAAAATTTATGTTGAAAAAGATGGTACAAAAAAAGAAAAACAGAAAAATATTCTGATATCAAAAAAGGCCGTTGAACATGAAAAGAAATAATCTCATATTTTTCATTGCGGTAATTCTGATCCTTTTTGCCGTATCTCACGCTGAGGCAGGAAACTCATCCGGAAAAACCGACAATGATAAAAATATAATCCTTCCAGATGAAACCCTGTTTGATCCTCTAATGGCCGATCCGCGCTGGCCGCATTTCTCGGTTGCATACCAGAGCTACATTAATGATGATGAGCTGAAAAACGTCGGAGCAACGAGCTTCGGCGAGACTTTCCCTTTATACAGCGGAAATGCTTTCGGAGGACGATGGATAACAGGAATACAGGCGGCGGTCTTTGCCTTTTTCAATCTTGATGCAGACTCAATGGATCTGATAAATGCGGATTACTGGGTCGGAATACCGGTGGCCTACAGGAAGGATAACCTCTTTCTGTTGTTCATTAAAACAAGATTCAATGATGTATCTCTTAATATAATTATGATATACTGGTGTTTACCTCCCGATTACCGGGAATTCATATAAATCTTTCGGGCGGTGTTAATTTTAATGATAGTGACAAGAATTAAGTTACATGATATATACACTACGATTTCGTAAAAATCCTTTTACGTTTACGTCTTTTTGAGCCACTACTGCGAAAGACTTGGGCGAGCCGGTACCCCTGACACACTTGGGGCCTGAACCTGTCGAAGTCAGCCGGGCCGCGGGAATCAAATCCGTCTGAGGCGGATCAAAATATGCTGAACCCCTTTTTTATAAAGGAGTGACGAAGGAGCGGAAATGAAAAAATCCATAACCGGCAGGAAAAAGTTGTTGATTGTCGCGCACAGAGGCGCAAAAGAAGAAGCGCCTGAAAATCCCCGCTCGGCCTTTGATGCCGCATTGAAATATCCTGTCGACGGCATAGAATTCGATGTCAGGATCACCCGCGAAGGAATACCGGTTATACATCACGATAAAACGCTGTCGCGGATCACCGGGTCGCGCAGGAACATTGAATCCTGTTTCTTTGACGAACTTTCAGATTC
>JAUYEO010000340.1 GCA_030689795.1 Desulfobacterales bacterium
CGTTTAAAAGATACTTATCTCCCTTTTTCTCCGCTGATGTGGTCATTGAGGCAACATCCGAACCGGCATCAGGCTCTGTCAAACCCATGCAGCCTATCGATTCGCCGGATGAAAGCTTCGGGATGAATTTTTGCTTCTGGGCTTCCGTGCCGTGGCGGTATATAGTATCTGCACAAAGGAATGTATGAGCGCCGTACGCAAGGGTAAGTCCGCCGTCAACTCCGGCTTCACCAAGCGCTTCTCCGGCAAGAACGGTTGTAATTACATCAGCTCCGCCGCCTCCCAGTTCCTCCGGAAAATGAAGGCCGAGAATTCCGAATTCTCCGAGCTTACGGAATGATTCAAAGTCAAACTCACCTTTTAAGTCATGTTCCCGGACTCTTGGAACAATCTCTTTCTTAGCGAACCGGATGAGTTCCTGCTTGAACATGAGCTGCTCTTTTGTAAAATCAAAATCCATTATTCCTCCATATATAAGCGATCAGAGCCCAAAGCAGGGTCACCGATTCTTTTAAATTGATCCTGAAACAATTAAAATCAGATTGTAAAATTATATACAGAAAGGGGTGTGTTGAAGTCAAGTATATTTTTGAAGCTAATTATTAATTCGAATAAGGTTCAAACTTCGAAGATATTTTGGACAAAACTTAAAAGACCCGGCAAAAGAGAATCGTTCATGTGCTCACTTCTTTGGCAACGCGTTTCAGGCATGATAGGCGTCCTGGCACTATTTCATCTTTGACTTTAGTTTGATCTTTTCACCGGCAATCATGAAGTTTCCGCTTCCAAGATGATGAATCGTCCGCGGGTTTTTCACTGCGGGGTCGATCCATGCCTTGATGACTTCAACAACAAACAAACAATACTTGGACACCATACTTGTATCGGCCACCCGGCACTCGAGATTTGCGAAGCACTCCTCGATGAGAGGTGCACCGATTAGCGCAGCAGGCTTCGGAGTGAGGCCGAACCTTTCGAACTTATCTGTGTTCGCCCCCGATGTATTGCCGCAACCCACGACCTTTTCAGCTATCTCCACTGCAGGAATGTTAATGACACATTCGTTGGTTGCCTTCAACAGGCCGAAAGAATGGTTCCGATTGCTGATGACGAAACCCACTAACGGGGGCTCAAACTCGATCATTGTGTGCCACGACATGGTCATGATATTTGGGCGCCCACTGCTTGCGGTCGTGATCAGGACGACCGGCCCTGGCTCGAGCAAGCTATAGACCTTGGACAGAGGAAAGGATTTCTTGGCCATGTTGGTGTACTACCTTTCGACAGTGATTGACATTGATAGTCGTCGCCTCAAAAGCATAACGACAGAAATCAGGTGCGGGCCGACAAGCGGGCCGCGTCAGCGCCGCCGAGTCCATTCCCGTCGCCTGAATTGACTTGATGATATGCTGTACTATCGCATTTTTTCAGGTCTGGTATATTCATCCTTCTCATCAAAAATCTTATACAGCATCAAACCATAGCTGTTAACAATCCGACGCAGGAACTCAAGTAATAATGTGTCCTTATCAAAAGACTTAGAAAGTACCTCTGTGTATTTCAAAATCGGCGAATTGACTGTGAAGCCATGTAATCCTTGACGACGGTGATTTTCGCGGGAGTACAAAGTAGTGGAAGCGGTATTAACAATGGCACCGCAAAAGGTCATATAGTTGAATGGCAGAATTGTTCTCCAGGCTAGGGCCAGCCAATTTAAACCGAGATCTGCTATTTCTGCTAAATCCGTATACCTCAGCACGCGTGAGGCACCCTTCAAATCGATACCCAGCTCTTTAGAAAAGCCAGTGACTTGATTGACCCTGTCACCAAGCTCAATGAAATACTCGCTATGACCTGTACGGAATATTTGTATGGAATGGCCGCTACTATTGTGCGGTTCTTGCAAATCTTTATTCGCTATTCCGAATTCCGTTGGTCGGGTTCTATAACGATTTACCTGCTCGCCAGACGAATATCCATTAGGTATTCGCGTTTGTTCCAGAATATCTGTGACGGATTTATCCAATGGATTCAGAGCGTCGCCAGATACTCGCAGAGGAGTTAGACTTAGGACCATTCCAACTTCGCCACGGCCGTATTCGATCCATGATGTTTCGCGCTCGGCGAGAAAAGAGGTGTTGTCTATAGGGGATACCTTGATTCCACCGATGCCAAGTTGCTCAGATACCCATGCTTCGTGATCGGCTTTTATTGCACGGAGGCCCTCAACTGGCCATGCAGTAAAATTCTTATCAATTTCTACATGGTGTGTTGGGCAAAGGAGGATGAGGTTATCGTAAGAATCACGATCAGTAAGATCATGGTTCCCCCTTGGTCCATTTTGGGACTGGCCAACAATATGAGCCATCTCGCCCAATGTTTCCATGCTCCCATCGGCGGTGAGTTCGAGTTTACATATTGCGCAGCGATTCCCAGAACGACCCCACAATATTTTGATATCTTTGTCCCGCATTGTTTTTAGTCCATTTGCATATCGCTAAAGCTCATGGGGAGCGCGGAAGTTTTGCGCGATACCATGAAGCGTCTGGTTAGATGCGCGATTAATAATTCGTAAATTCATCGTACTACCTTTTTTCGTTGCATCTCTTTATCTGTCCATATTTTATTTATCTGAGCTTTTCTATATGCAGGATCGAGTTTAAGTGCTTCTAAAAATTGATGTTGTGCTGCCATTAATTTCCCCTGTTTTACATATGCAACACCTAAGTTATTATGTGCATATTTGCTTTGAGGGTTTATTATTATCGCAATTTCAAAAGCGTTTTCAGCTTTCGCATAGTCTTCTCTTTTCAGATAAGCAAGTCCTAAACTGTTGTATTTTAGTTTTATTTCAGAAATGGAAAAATTGGTTGATTTTTCAAATTCAGCTATTGCCTGTTCATAGCTCTGTTTGTCTAAATAGATTGCTCCTAAAGACATTCTAACAGCGCTATCAGATTGGTCTAAGGTTTTAAGATAATTTTCAGCTTTATCTAAATATAGAGGTGTCTTCCGATTTAAACCAATATAAATATAATACTGTGAAGCTTTTAATTTGGCATCATTTATTCTTTTTCCCTTAGGTTTTATTTGAATATATTTCTCATAATTATCGGCCATTCTTGAATAATAGACTCCATCATTAAAAGTTGCTTCCTCATATATTTTCCCCAATAAATAGTACGCTTGAGCATGTTGAGGATATTTTGTTATTTCTTCATTTAATTCTAAAATAGCACTACTATATTTCTTTGCTCTATATTCGGTTGCAGCATTTAGATAATTAAGGTTTTTTGCAAACTCTTTTTCTTCATCAATAGTGACATCTGAGGCATATTTAAGTACTTCAGTTGTTTGCTGCTTTTCTTTTACCAGTGTATATATTGAATACACGCTTATTGAAAAAAAGGTTGTCGAAATAACAATCAACAACAACCACATTACCAATTTAAAATTTTTCATTGTATGCGCCTAATTATCATTCCTCTTGACAACCGTTTGTCTTGCTTTACGGGCTAGATTTGAAAGCTGATTCCCAATATC
>JAUYEO010000350.1 GCA_030689795.1 Desulfobacterales bacterium
TGATGCAGGCCATCTGGGAGAAGAGACCACTCATATTTTTCTCGGTGGATATCCTGAATTGCATCTTCGGGCAGAGGCTGATTTATGGTTTTCCGCCTATGTAGCTACTTATCTGGAACGGGATGTCCGCAACATTCTGCGGGTTATAGATCTGCAGGATTTTAACCGATTCATACGAGCCTGTGCGCTCAGAACTTCACAGGTCATTAATTATTCCGACCTTGCCCGGGATACGGGAATAGCGCCCAATACAGCCCGAAAATGGACGGGTCTTCTTCAAACCTCGGCTATTATTTCTCTTGTTGAACCCTATTTTGGAAATCGGACCAAGCGATTGATCAAGTCCCCCAAGCTGTTCTTTCTGGACACAGGTCTGGCGGCCTTTCTATCCGGATTCCGTTCTCAAGAGGATTTATTTGCTTCATCTCTTGCAGGCGCCTTCTGGGAGACTCATGTTTTCGGACAGATAATAAAACATGCTGCATCCCGGGGAAATTCTTCACCTGTAAATTTCTGGCGAACAGCAAACGGCCCGGAAGTAGATCTTGTAATGGAACAGGCCGGGGGAACAGTCATGGCAATAGAATGTAAATTCAAGGAACGTCCCGACAACTCGGACGCAGCCGGCCTTCGTGCTTTGGCCGATGCGGAGAAGGGGCGTATCAGAAAAAGGGTTATAGTATGCCGCACGAAAGTTACCTATAAACTTTCAGATGAAACATTGATTGTAAATCCTTTGGAATTATTGAATAATATTTAGACGGTACGAGTGTCAGTCCATATTGTGAGACATAGCTCTCAAAACATAATGAAGATATGAAAAGATTATTTGATGTGACAATTGCGGTAATACTGTTGATTTTTCTATCGATTCCGATACTTGTTCTTTCAATTCTGATAAAACTGACTTCAAAGGGTTCTGTGCTGTACTGGTCGGAGAGGGTGGGAAAGAATAATTCCATTTTCAGGATGCCCATTCCCGTGAAGGTCGATTATGACCTCCATTATCTGAAAAACCGGTCATTCATCTTTGACCTCAAGATACTGATGTCGACTTTGTCTAATGTTGTCGCAGGAAAAGGTGTTACACACTGATGTTTTTATTAAAGAAAATTTCAGGCCTGATTCTATCACCTATGACGATTTGTATCGTGCTGTTTATTTTGGGCCTGTTTCTGCTTCTATTTACAAGACGGCAGAAAACCGGAAAATTCACGGTTACTCTGGGTGTTGTTTTTCTCCTGTTGATGAGTTACGATGCTTTACCGGACAGAGCGCTCGGAACCCTTGAACATAAATATCCTCCTCTTAAGGAAATTAACTCGATATCCGATGTAAAATGGATTGTAGTGCTCGGGGGTGGGCATGCATCAGATCTGAATTTGCCTGTGGCAAGCAGGCTTTCAGGAGAGTCGTTATCAAGACTTATTGAAGGAGTCATCATACATAAAAGATTGCCTGAAAGCAGAATGATTCTGTCCGGCGGCAATATATTCGATCCTGTTCCCGAATCAAAAAGCATGGCGGAGCTTGCAATTATCCTTGGAATTGATAAAGATGATATTCATGAAGAACCTGCCGGCCTCGACACTGAAGAGCAGGCGGTATTGATTAAAAAAATAGTCGGAAAGGATAAATTTATTCTGGTAACTTCAGCATTCCATATACCCCGCTCAATGGCTCTTTTTCAAAAACAGGGGATGCAGCCTATACCTGCTCCTGCAGGACACCGGATTAAAGATAAGGAAACGATTGATCCCTTCATGTTTTTTCCGGATTCGGGCGGAATTGGAAAAATGGAACTTGCCGTTCATGAATATCTCGGTATGCTCTGGTCCAAATTAAGAGGACGGATATAATGAAATTCAGACCGCTATACAGTAAATTATTAATCGTTCTCGGAATTGATATCTCCCTGATTTCGGCTTCAATATACGGAGCCTACCTTGTTCGTTTTGAATTCTCAATTCCTTCACAATATACTGTTTTACTGTATAAAATACTTCCTGTAATAATACTTGTCAAAATAACATCCTTCTATTTTTTCGATCTCTACCGGGGGATGTGGAGATACACGAGCATTGCGGATTTATTCAATATTATAAAGGCTTCTGCCTTAAGCAGCTTTCTGGTTATCTCTTTTATTCTCTTTGTGACAAGGTTCGAAGGCTTTTCCCGTTCCATTTTCATAATCGACTGGTGCTTTACCGTCTTATTGATTACCGGATATCGTGTAGCAATACGGCTTTATTATGAGCAGTTAAGCGGAGAAGGTTCCCGACTGACTGCCATGAGTAATCTGATCGGATTGTTGACCAGGAAACAATCTGATGGGAAAAGAATACTTATTATAGGGGCAGGGGATTGCGGAGAGAAAATCTGCAGGGAGATTTTAAACAATTACAAATTGCGGCACAACATAGCCGGATTTATCGATGATGATCCGGAAAAACTGGGGAAAAAAATTCACGGCATTCCTGTCCTCGGTTTTATTGAAGAGATAAAAAAGGTTTCGCAGAAAACAAGAGCTGATGAAGTTCTAATCGCCATACCCTCTGCAAGCTCAGGTGAAATACGCAAAATAATTGAAACATGTAAGGGTTGTGGCATTACATTTAAAATTATTCCCGGATACAGTGAGCTTATCGACGGAAAAGTTACGGTGAATGCCATAAGAGAAGTGGCTTATCGTGATTTGCTCGGCCGCGAAGTGATTAAGCTGGACGCCGAAAGGATCGGGGGATATTTAAAAGGCAAAAGAGTCCTTGTAACTGGAGCAGGGGGCTCCATCGGTTCTGAACTTTGCCGGCAGATATGCAGGTTTAAACCTGAAAGCATAATCTTATACGAAAGAGCCGAAAGTCCTTTATATGAAATTGAACTCGATATCAGACAAAGTTTTCCGGAGACAAAATCCGTTTCTCTTCTTGCAGACGTAAGAGACATGGTTCAGCTTGAAAAAACCTTTATAAAATACCGACCACAGGTCGTCTTCCATGCCGCTGCATATAAGCACGTACCGATGCTGGAGCTCCAGCCCTGGAGGGCTATTGAAAACAACATCCATGGGACACTGAACCTGGTGAATGTTTCAAAAAAGCATGACATCGAACGTTTTGTTTTTGTTTCAACCGATAAGGCGGTCCGGCCGACAAATGTCATGGGCGCTTCAAAACGCGTGGCTGAAATGCTTGTACAGAGCCAGAACGGATGCGGCCTTTCCAAAACCCGCTTCATGATAGTACGATTCGGGAATGTCATAGGAAGTGTCGGCAGCGTTGTCCCCCTGTTTAAAAAACAGATTGAACGTGGAGGACCGGTAACCGTAACGCATCCCGATGTGACAAGATATTTCATGACTATTCCCGAAGCATGCCAGCTCATACTCCAGGCAGGCGCAATGGGAAGCGGCGGAGAGATATTTCTCTTTGACATGGGAACGCCGATTAAAATCATTGACATGGCAAGAGACCTTATCCGTCTGTCCGGTTTTGTGCCTGACGAAGATATAAAGATTGAATATGTCGGACTGCGACCGGGTGAAAAACTTTATGAAGAACTTATAACAGAAGGCGAGGGGATAGTTCCGACCAGTCATGAAAAGATAATGACATTAAAGGGGCTGGACTGCAGTTTGAATATCTTAAACGGCAATATTGAAGAATTGACGAGGCTCTCTGAAGATCAGGATCATAATAAAATTAAACAAATGCTCAAAAAAATAGTCCAGGAATATATGCCTTGTGATTAGAGGCAAAGGGGCAGAGGCACAGAGGAGCAAAGTTGAAAGATAGCGAAAAACGAAATAAAAGCTGAAGACTGAAGAAACAATAAAATGGGAAATATAACAAAAAAAATCGACGAACTTTTGAATAAAGGGGTCGTTATTCCTGACCCTTATAATGTTTATATCGGTGATGAGGTCGATACAGATAGAATTTCGGGAAACGGAGTGATAATCTACCCGGGCTGCAAAATATACGGGAGCTCGGTTCTTATTCTTGATAAAGTGAAAATTGGGCATGAAGGCCCTGTCACACTGGAAAATTGCCAGGTCGGACCTGAGGTGAATTTAAAGAGCGGTTTTTTTAAAGAAGCTGTTTTTCTCAAAGGCGCGAGTCTGGGCTCAGGCTCACATGTGAGAGAAGGAACGATTCTTGAAGAAGAGGCGGGCATTGCCCATACTGTCGGATTGAAACAGACGATACTTTTTCCTTACGTGACGCTCGGAAGCCTTATAAATTTCTGCGATTGCTTCATGTCGGGCGGCACCGGCCGCAAAGATCACAGCGAAGTCGGCAGTTCTTACATTCATTTTAATTATACGCCGGGGCAGGATAAAGCCACGCCCTCTCTTCTGGGGGATGTCCCGAACGGCGTCATGCTGAAACAGAGGCCGATATTCCTGGGAGGGCAGGGGGGGCTTGTAGGGCCATGCATGCTTGCTTTCGGGACAACGGTTGCTGCCGGCACTATCTGCAGAAAAGACGAACTCCGTCCCGGACGTTTGATCTTCGGAGGTCCTTCAAAAAGCGACAATATACCTTATACGCCCGGCGATAACAGGAATATTAAAAGGATTTTAACCAACAACATCGTTTATATTTCAAATCTCACGGCGCTTATGCACTGGTACTCACATGTCAGATATCAGTTCATTTCCGCCGATTTTCCCGAAGCATTGCTTGACGGACTTAAAAAAAGACTCGATTCGGCAATATCGGAACGAATAAAAAGATTGAAGGAATTTGTTGAGAAAAATGGCGGAATTAATACTGCAACCGGTGGGTGGCCTGAATTTGAAA
>JAUYEO010000007.1 GCA_030689795.1 Desulfobacterales bacterium
TTTATTATGCTCTTTTGAATACCCCATCCGCTTGCGGTGGGGTGAGCACGCGGAAGAGGGGTTTTGGGGGGAAACTACGTGTTCCCCCAAGTATGATCAGATATTTTTCATCTTTGATACCCCGTCCGCTTGCGGCGGGGAGCTTCATATGTCGTAAGACATTTTTTTAAAAGCATAAAATATCAGATAATAAATTCATCCGCAATATGTTTTGTAATTTTGCGCTCCGGAACCGCAGTATGGGATTGGGCATTCCGCATTTGACATGCCCTAAATTTTGGTGTAATTTTAACGGCATAATTCCCTGGGGATCGGGAGCGGAAACAGGAAATTTTGCGGAAGACTAAAATGGAAATCAAAAAAAATGAAATATACATTCTCTGTCCCAGGGCAGGAAATCCACGCAAACACATTGTTGTATGCCGGCAGTGTCGTTACCGAAAAAAATGTAATGCATATCAGGGATATTTTCAGCCCGGGCTGCCTTTTTTACAAAGATCCGGGCATCACAGGATGAAATAATACAGGGAATTTTACCGATAAAATACATATCCATATTTTGATTAACCGGATGTGCCGGCTCATATACGGACATGAATGAGAGGGTGAATTATTAAAGCAAAGACGGTAAACGGGAAATGGGTTGTTTACCTGATCCGATGTTCCGATAAATCTTTGTATTGCGGGATAACCAATAACCTGAAGAGCCGGCTGGCATCACACAATACAGGCAGAGGCGCCAGATATACAAGATCCCGGAGGC
Organism: Desulfobacterales bacterium; assembly: GCA_030689795.1. Taxonomy (GTDB): domain Bacteria; phylum Desulfobacterota; class Desulfobacteria; order Desulfobacterales; family RPRI01; genus RPRI01. The sequence goes on from JAUYEO010000007.1 coordinate 764, forward strand.
CCGTTGAACTGGCCGGTGCCAGCTCAGAAATGACGAAAAGCGATGCGCTTAAACTGGAATACCGGGTTAAGCAGGCGCCTGCCGGCAGTAAAATCTCCGAACTTGAAAAAATAAGTTCTTCTCCCAATTAGTTGAGATGAGGCCAGGATTGAAGCTCCCCGCCGCAAGTCCGCCCGCCATATCCGCCATAAAGATTGGCGGGCGTGCCGCTGGCTGGACCTTTGGCGGGGTTGGCGCTCAATGTTTCGGATCATGAATGTTTGGAAGTTTGTCATACAATAAGCAGCGTATTAAAAATCGAAAGCAGGTAAGTAGCTTTTGATTCCGAATAAAAAATATAAATCGGCTAAGTTGGGGTTATGCGCAGTTTTTTACTTGACAAAGGAGCGCATGTTCTTTTAATAAGAGCCATGCAAAAGACAGAAATCAGGCTGAACATCAAGAAGAGTTTTGCGGCTGTCAACCGGGCAGCCGGGATGAACTGGTGTTGGCCCGGATAATGGGCCCTGAGGTGTGCCGCTTGTGATCTGTATATTAAGCCGCTAACTTGAGCCCGCTGTGAATTCAGCGGGCTTTGTTTTTTTTAGTAAGATAGAAATTATTTCATGCGTTTTTTAACCCCTCAAGGGGGTACTGAAAAAAGTCCCGTTTATCGGGGTTTAGGCAAGGCAAATTCTTTTAATAAGGAGGAAACAGAATGAAACCGAAAGCGATTTTACTACCGGCCGGAGAGATGCCGCGCCAATGGTACAACATCCAGGCGGACATAAAGATCAACCCGCCTCTCGGCCCTGACGGCAAACCGATAGGGCCGGAAATGCTGTCACCGGTTTTCCCGATGAACATAATCGAGCAAGAGGTCAGCACGCAGCGCTGGATCGATATTCCGGAGCCGGTTCTTGACATTTACAGTATCTGGCGCCCGAGTCCTCTGATAAGGGCAACCGCCCTGGAAAAAGCCCTGGATACTCCGGCACGCATCTATTATAAGAATGAGGGGTGCAGCCCCCCAGGCAGCCATAAACCCAATACCGCTGTTGCCCAGGCATATTACAACAAGCAATTCGGCATTGAACGCATCACAACGGAAACAGGCGCAGGCCAGTGGGGCAGCGCGCTTTCCTTTGCATGCGCTCAGTTCGGTCTTGAGTGCAAAGTTTACATGGTACGTGTCAGTTTTGAGCAAAAACCTTACCGCAAAACAATGATGGAGGTATGGGGCGGAAAGTGCATCCCAAGCCCCAGCACGGAAACCAAGGCCGGACGGGATGCCCTTGCCCGGGACCCCAACACGCCGGGGAGCCTCGGAATAGCCATAAGCGAGGCGGTCGAGGCCGCCGTAAGCGATACCACCGGCAAGACACGTTACTCGCTCGGAAGCGTGCTCAACCACGTCATGCTCCATCAGACAATAATCGGGCTTGAAGTGAAAAAACAGCTTGCCATGGCCGGCGAGTATCCTGATATTTTAATCGCATGCGCCGGAGGCGGCAGCAACTTCGCAGGGCTCGCCTTCCCCTTTGTGCTCGACAAGATAAACGGCAAGAAAATCGAGATTTATCCGGTGGAGCCCCAGGCATGTCCATCCATGACCCGCGGACTCTTTACTTACGATTATGGCGACACCGCTCGCTACACTCCGCTACTTGCCATGCACAGCCTTGGTCATATGTTTGTGCCGCCCCCGATCCACGCAGGGGGCCTGCGTTACCACGGTATGGCCCCGGCGGTAAGCCAGCTTGTGGAAGAAGGCCTGGTAACACCGAAGACCGTCAACCAGTTATCCTGTTATGAGGCAGGCTCTCTATTTGCAAAAACCGAAGGCTTTATCCCGGCGCCGGAAACCACACACGCCCTTGCCCAGACGATCGCAGAGGCGCGCCTTGCGAAAGAAGAGGGAAAAGAAAAAGTTATTGTCGTGAACTTCAGCGGTCACGGCCTGCTTGATCTTGCAGCTTATGAACGGTATATGGCAGGAGGTCTGAAGGATGTTTTCCTCAGCGATGAAAAAATTGCCGAGCTGAAAGATGCGATAAAGGGCCATCCGGTGCCTGAACGGCTTAAAAGCATCAGAAAATGAACCCTGACGATCTCGATATCCGCTGCCCGCGTCTCGGAAGTTCTGTGAGCTTCGGCTACTGCCGCACATGCGGCGATAGCCGAAGCCCATGCTTCAAAATTTTCGACTGCTGGTGGGAATGTTTTGATGTTATAGCCTACTTTAAAGAGAGGCTTTCAGAAGAAGAATTTATGCAACTGGCCATGTCCAGGCCGAAGCCAAAAGTATCGAGCCTGCTTGAACTTATCGAACAGGCCCGCCGGAATGTGGCTGGCAGAGGAACCGATTGATTATTTTGTTGAAATTGACCGTTTCGGATGGTAGAAACAGGTTGGTTAATTAAATAGTATAGGAATTTGCATTTTGGACGCAGATGAACGCAGATTGCCCGAATTTTAAATATAAAGAACTAATAGAATAATTATCTGCGTGTATCGGCGAAAATCCGCGTCCTAATTTAATTGTTAAGCTGAATCTTGAATTTGCATGGAGATTGATATGGACAACTGGACATTCGGGTTTACGATGATAATCGTCGGGATGGGAGGCACGCTTGTGGTTCTTGCGCTGTTTGCCGTTCTCATGGTTCTTCTTAAAAAGATTTTTCCGTTCAAGGAAGAAGAAGCAAAATAGGTTGTTTTGTAAACAGAGTACGATATCGTAAAAAGCCATACGAGCATATTTGCGCTTTTTACGAAATAATTTATGAGAGGTTTTGAAATGTTTAATGCGATTGTGGATGGATTGAGCGGTCTTGGGTCCGGTTTTATCAATATGCACTGGTCCAATCCGGTGATGATTGCGCTGGGGGGCCTGCTTCTCTACCTGGGCATCAAAAAAGACGTTGAGCCGCTTTTGCTTGTGCCGATAGGGTTCGGAGCCATTCTTGTCAATATTCCGCTTGCTGGACTCATGGATGAAGGGGGTTTCTTAAGGACCATTTATAACATGGGTGTCGCCAATGAATTGTTTCCTCTTCTTATATTTATCGGAATAGGCGCAATGACGGATTTCGGTCCTCTCCTGGAAAACCCGAAGATATTTCTATTAGGAGCTGCCGGGCAGTTCGGTATTTTTCTGACTATCGGCCTTGCCCTCTTTTTCGGCTTCACCAAGCTGGATGCCGTTGCTATCGGCGTAATCGGCGCCTGCGACGGGCCGACGGCAATCTATGTGACGGCAAAATATGCTCCGCATCTTCTGGGAGCCGTATCGGTCGCCGCATATTCCTATATGTCTCTCGTCCCGATAATTCAGCCTCCTATCATGAGATTGCTGACCACTGAAAAAGAACGGGTGATCAGCATGGAGACCAACACCCAGCCGGCGTCAAAAACCGCCAAAATCGTTTTTCCTATAGTCATCACGATTGTCGGAGGATTCATAGCTCCAAAGGGCCTGCCTCTTCTTGGAACAATCATGCTGGGCAACCTTATGAGAGAATCCGGTGCGGTGAGCCGGCTCGCAAAAGCTTCCGAGAACGAAATTGCCAATGTCGTGACGCTGTTTCTGGGAATATCAATCGGGGCCTCAATGTCCGGCCCGCTTTTTTTAAAGCCGCAAACTCTTCTTATCCTGGCTTTCGGTTTCTTTGCTATCTGTCTTGATACGGCCTGCGGTGTTCTGTTCGGAAAGCTCATGAACGCTATGACAGGCGGAAAGATCAATCCGCTGATCGGAGCAGCCGGCATTTCAGCCTATCCGATGGCCGCGCGGGTTGTACAAAAGGAAGGCCAGAAATACAATAAATTCAATTTTCTCCTTATGCATGCGGTGGGCGCCAACACCGGGGGGCAGGTCGGCTCTGTCATGGCCGCCGCCATCATGCTTTCGGTGCTTCAGGGGATGGGCCTCATTCCGTAAAGACCGGCGCTATTACGTCCTTCCGGGTCATTTGCATTAAGCGATCATGATAGAAAAATATTTCTCCATTTTATATGATGCGGCGGGACGGCATAAGCGCCTGATCGCGTCGATTATTCTTTTGATTATAATCGCTTCGGCTTTTGGCGTTAAGTTTATTCCGTTTTCCAGCAGCATGGAATCGATGCTTCCGGCAGACAGAGAAATAATCCGGGACATGAAATTTTTACGGGAGTCGGACTTTTCGGGAAAAATTGTGCTCTCGTTGAAAATCAAATCGCCGGGACATTCTCTGGATGAGCTGATTGCAGAGACTGACAGGCTTGCTCAGAGCCTGAAAAAGCCCCTGATAAGCAAGGTTGAATCAGGCGCTGCCTCTGAAACAATAAGGGATGAAACACTCCTGTTCATGCGTTATGCGCCGCAGCTTGTTACCGAAGAAGACCTTAACCTGATCGAGCAAAAGTTAACTCCTGAAGGTGTAAAAGAAAACTTAAGCCGCATATACCGGCAGATGCTTTCGCCGGCAAGCTCATTTCTGGAGCCGGTTTTGCGCGCTGACCCGCTTGGAATTTCCTCTGTAAGCCTCAAAAATCTGCTTAATCTTTCGGGAGCTTCGGGTTATGAAATAAATTTTACCGATAATCATTTTGTTTCGCGCGACGGCATGCATGTCATGCTGATACTGGATACGCCGATTGATCTCACAGACTCCGGCGGTTCGAGGGAATTGATCGGATATCTGAATGGTAAAATATCAAACCTTCCGGACTATATTTCCTGCGATATAGTCGCCGGGCATACCCACGCGGTAAGTAATGAAGATGTTATAAAGAGAGATATTGCCATCACCTCCGTTACCGCATCAATTGCTTTCCTTTTGATATTTTTTTTTAATTTTCGCGATTACCGCGCCGTGATATTTTTTCTTATCCCGATGTTTTCAGTCCTGATCTCCATGAATGTTTCAGCGCTTGTATTCGGGAAGCTTTCCTATTTTGTTGCAGGCATGGGCGCGGTGATCATCGGGATTGCGGATGATTACGGCATACATGTGTACACCGCTATGCGAACGTCAGGCCGTATCGATGCGGTAAAAGAGGTGGTAAGGCCTCTTTTAATAGCTGTCCTTACTACCATAAGCGTATTCGGCGCCTTCTTCTTTTCAAATGTGGCGGGCTATCATGAACTCGCATTTTTTGCGATTGTAAGCATCCTTCTCTGCCTGGGATTTGTTTTATTCGTATTTCCCTACATCATTGCCGCCCGGCCCCTGGCCCTTCCTGAAAATAATTTGCCGGTTAAACCCGCGTTTGCAGTTCCGGATGGTATTAAGATTCTGACCTGGGCGATTATTACGGTAGTTCTGATATTAGCTGCTTTTAATGTTAAATTTGACAACGATGTTCAGCGCCTCGATGGAGCAGGCCCGGCAATTGTGCAGACTGAAAGTGAATTCCATCGGGTTTGGGGGGGCAGGCATCAGCCTGCTTTTTTTGTGGTAAGCGGGAGGACAGAAGAAGAGGCTCTTAAATTAAACGAAAAGATTTATGCCCGGGTAGTGCAATTTGCCGGCAAAGATGTTTTTTCCAGCATTGCCTCCGTCTTTCCGTCAAAGGAAACGCGCGTTGCAAATGAGTTGCGCTGGAAAAATTTCTGGCAGGCCGACCGTATTGAAAAGACTCGCAATCTGATTAAAGAGCAGGGAAAAATTTATAATTTTTCAGATAAGGCTTTTGAGCCGTTTTTCAGCAGTTTGAGTCCATCTGAGGCTTTAAACGACAAATTGCCGGAATTTTCGTTTCTTGGCCGGATCAAGGAGAGGTTTGTTCATGAAAATGACGAGGGATTCCGGGTTATTTCTTTTTTTCCGGATAGCAGGGAATATGTCTCCGTCATGAATAAAATTTCGAAGAACCACCCCGGAACCTTTATTGTTTCACGCCGCTCTTTTTCAGATAGAATTTCACTGGCTGTTTCAAGAGAGGTTCTCTTCCTTGCTTCGGTTGCCGGGATTCTGATCACGGCGCTTACATTTTTGTTTCTTAAAAACATAAAACTCACTGTTATTTCACTTGCGCCTGTGGCTAGTGCTATTGCTGCCGTACTGGGGGGATTTTCTTTTCTCAATATCTCCCTGACCGCTCCGGCCATTATTGCAGTCATGGTGGTAGTTGGACTTTGCATAGATTACGGTGTATTCATGCTTTACAGTTATCATCATGAACTGGATACAGGCACGGAAAAGGCGGTGTGGGTTTCGGCTTTAACTACGATTGTCGGCGCGTTTTCACTTCTGTTCGCCCGTCATCCGGTGCTTTTTTCAATCGGCCTGACGCTTACGATTGGCCTTATGGCAGGTTATCTTGCAGCACAGTTTGCAGTCCCAGCTTTATACAGGATATGGATGGGAAAGAAGGAAAAAAATGGTTGAGCCCACATTCGGGAAACCCGGATTTATAGAAGGGAAAAAGCCTTTGTAAAACTTTTGTAAAACTCTGAATACTGCTTTGCAATTACACTCCTTTTCACGTAATCCCGTTCATCGGGGTTAGGGACCCCACTCAGCATTCCTGTCACGGCAAAATTCATTGACAGTCCACTGCATGTCTGATAGTTGCCGATTAATCTATTGTTCGTTTCACGGCTTCCACATTATAAGACTGATTTTCTCTCTGTTACAATTGCGGATTTAAGTTCTACCCGTATGAAAAGCGCGGGAAGGAAATTATCATGCCCGGTAATAATGATATCGATCAGATCAGAGAGATTATCCGGCTGATCCTTAAGTCGAAAAAAATATTAAAGATGTACCCTCCCAACAACCCTCTGTGTGTCAATATTACGGATGCATGTTTCGGCAAGTTTGCCGAATTCTTCAATTTCAGTGAAAAACTGAGCCTTCAGATAAGTCAGAACGGCATATTTTATGATTCAGAAGCGGTATATTCCAACACCGAGAAGGAGGATAATCTCGCGCTTTTTTTCTTTAAAGACGGTTTGAGGGAAATCACCTTTAAAAGGGGAATGTCGCGGGAGGATATGTCTGATTTTCTCAAAATCATATCTTTTGATTTTGGCCGCGATGCAGTGGACGATGATATAGTAACGCTGTTATGGGAAAAAGATTTCCAGAATATACAGTATGTTGTCGATGAGATCACCCTTTCCGATGAGGAAGATTACGAAACACAGGCGGTTGCGGAAATAGAAGAGAAGAGCGCAGATGAAGAGAGTCTTTTGAAGGCATATGAAGATACATTAAAGAATGGCGAGTCGGTTAAGGAAGTGGAAATAGCCCCCCTGACGGATAAGGACCTGAAGGATCTGGCCGGTGAATTTGAAAAAGATACTCTCGATAAGGCGGGAAAACTGGTTGAAATTCTGTTCGAAATGTTTTTGCTGTCTGAAACAGAGGATGATTTTGACGATCTCGCCAGCTTCTTTGCCGGCGTGATTGAATATCTATTGAGTATGGAAGAGATTGACACCGCGACCGGCGTACTCTTGAAGCTGAATTACCTGAAAGATGCGAAGGGCATTTCAGAAGAAATCAGAAATTGCTCAAAAAAAATTCTTGTAAATATCAGTACTGAAAAAATCATAAATCTTCTGGGGAATATACTGGACGGCAGCCGTAAGATAAAGGATAAAAAAATAGAGGATTTCGTCAAATGCCTCGATGTGCAGGCTATTCCGCCCCTTATAATGATACTCGGAGAGCTGAAGAAAATTCACTCCAGAAAGCTGGTTGTCGAAGCGCTAGTAATCCTGGGCAGAAAAGACATGGTCTCACTTGCAGAAAGGTTAAACGATTCCCGCTGGTATGTGGTAAGAAATATTATATATGTCCTGAGAAAGATCGGGGACAGGAAAGCGGTGGATTATCTTTTAAAGACCGTCAAGCACGGCGATGTCAGGGTAAAGAAAGAAGTGATAAGGGCTTTAGGGGCGCTCGGGGGGGGCGGAGTGATTCAGGCGTTGCGGAATTGCCTCGACGATCCTGATTTTCAGATAGAATCGGCCGCGCTGACGGAGCTCGGCAATATCGGGTCTGATGCCGCAAAACGCATTATTTTAAACAGGATTGCAGACAGTGATTTCGGAGTAAGGGATTTTGAAGAGAAGAAGAAATATTTTAAAATAATTTCAAAATGGAAAGATGACGAGGTCTGCAACTTCATGGCCGACATTATCGGGAAGAAAACCTTTTTCGGCAGAACCAGGAATTATGAAAACAGGGCATGTGCCGCATACTGTCTCGGGCTGATCGGAAACAGGGAATCTCTCCCGCTTCTGGACAAGCACAGAAATGACGGCAACAAATTATTCAATGAGTTTGTAACAGAGGCTATCAAGCAGATCGAGCATGAAAAATAATCAGGAAATAAAGATTAATCAGACGGCCAGAGATTTGCTTAACCAGCTTTCGGCTCTTCTGCGCACTTCCCAGGTTCACGATACCGGCAATGAGGCGGTCATTTCGGGTATTGACAGGCTCGTATCGATTGTGAATGAGCTTATTGATAACCAGGGAACTGTAAGGTTAATACTGAGAGGCGAATATTTTTATTTGAACGACTTGCGCATAAGATATTCCCTGGAACATCTTCTCAACTTTGATTTTCTCATAAGGGAATTCAAAAAACTGGAACTGGGCAGCGTGATCTTCATGAGCAATGTGAGTCATGAAGATATAAAAACTTTTATCGGGGCTTTCATCTCTTCCTCCTTTTCCCAGAAACCGTTTGACGCAGTGGAAAAAAAGATGTCGGCGGTTCAGTCCGTCGCGGTTGAAAGGCTGATGAAAATCGCCGAAACCGGATCCCTTGATCCAAGGAAGATGGTCAGAAAGACTTATTTCAATGCAGTAACGTACTCTGCCGGCATAATCAGGAAGATCCAGGCCGGAGAAAAAGTAAGCTTGAAAACAGCCAAAAGAATTGTAGCCTCGGTGGTTGATCAGATAGTTGAAGAAGAGCAGTTGCTGCTGGGAATGACGGCGATAAGGGACTACGATGAATATACATATCACCATTCCGTGAATGTGAGCATACTTTCGGTGGCATTGGGACAGCGGCTGGGTTTGAACCACAAAATGCTGACTGACCTTGGTATGATGGCTATGTTCCATGACATAGGGAAGATAAATGTTCCAAATGAAATCCTCAACAAACCCTCGAGTTTTAATGATGATGAATGGAAGATTATTAAAAAGCATCCCTTCTGGGGCGCCAAAGCTTTATTGAATCTCAGAAAGACAGATGAGTTTTCGGTCAAGGCGGCCATAGTCGCGTTTGAGCACCATCTCAATTACGACCTCAGTGGTTATCCCAAGATTCGCAGGCGGTTTGAGCTCGATTTGTTCAGCAGGATAATATCGGTAGCCGACTGGTATGATGCAATAACATCCGCAAGGGTGTACACGAGGAACCCATTGTCTCCCGACAAGGCTCTTGCGGTCATGCTTGAGAATTCCGGCACCAGACTGGATCCTCTCCTGCTCAAGTTTTTTATCAACATGGTAGGGATCTTTCCCATAGGCACGATTGTGATGCTGAATACGAATGAGCTGGGTTTTGTAAGCGGAACCAACCAGCTCTTTTTGAAAAGGCCGAAGATTACGATCATTATCGACAGAGATGGTTACAGAGTGGTGGGAACAATGGTTGATCTCACAGAAAAAGACGAGAAGGGTGAATATATCAGGACAATCATCAAAACGGTGAATCCCGCCAAGTACAAGATGACCATCGCAAAATATCTCATGTAAATAAAGATTTCCGTTTTTATCCGCTTCTTATCTGTTCCGGCCATATTTATCATGGCTGGTCACCCAATCCCCGGCCATGACGGCGCTGGCCAAAGAAATTTCCCCGCAAAGCACAGTTCCGGCAACGATTTCAGTGAATTTCTGAACCTTGCCCGCTCCGTGGCAGCCGAGGAGTTCCAGGCATTCCTTCTGGGTGGCAAGACCTGTCCCACCCCCGAATGTTCCGACTATCAACGAGGGCAAGGTAATGGAAAAATAATAATCGCCGGTCGGGGTTTTTTCCACATAGACCAGAGCAGCCGATGATTCGGACACATTGGCCACATCCTGGCCTGTGGCGATGAACAGCGCTGTGATCCCGTTTGCCGAATGGGAGCCGTTGTTGTTGGAGCCCGCAAGAAAACTGCCCAGGGAGCTGACCTGACGTTGCT
>JAUYEO010000008.1 GCA_030689795.1 Desulfobacterales bacterium
GAGCGCGGTTCGAACACGGTATAATCACTCATAAAACTTGATCAAAAGAGAGGCCCTGTTTGTATGGCTGTGGGCTGAGAATTATTATTATCGGCTATTTACAATGTTATTAATAATAATGACGAAGGAATATAAAATTGCTGTAATACCCGGCGATGGTACAGGGCCTGAAGTTATTGCCGAGGGGATTAAAGCGCTTGATGCAGTTTCGGGCAGATTTGGTTTCCGGCTTGCCTATGAGAATTACAGCCTGGGCGGAGAGCATTATAAGAAAACAGGCGAACTTCTGAATGACACAGTTCTTGAATCATTGTCGCGTTCGGATGCAATCTATCTCGGCGCAATCGGCCATCCGGATGTCAAACCCGGAATCCTTGAAAAAGGAATATTGTTAAAATTAAGATTTCATTTTGATCAGTATATCAATCTGAGACCTGTTAGGCTGTATGACGGCGTTGAAACGCCGCTGAAAAATAAGGGGCCGGAGCATATAAACTTTACGGTTATCCGTGAAAACACGGAGGGCCTCTATACCGGAGCCGGTGGATTTCTTAAGAAAGGCACGTCTGATGAGGTTGCGATTCAAGAGTCGATTAACACCCGTAAAGGTGTGGAAAGATGTATCCGGTATGCCTTTGAATACTGTCGGAAAAGAAACAGGGAGAAAAAACTGACCTTGTGCGGCAAAACAAACGTGCTTACATACGCTTTTGATCTCTGGGAACGCACCTTCAGGGACGTTTCGAAGGAGTATCCCGATATCAAAACCGATTACGCTAATGTTGATGCCATCTGCATGTGGATGGTCAAGAACCCCGAATGGTTTGACGTAATCGTTACCGACAACATGTTCGGTGATATCATTTCCGATCTTGCCGCCATGATACAGGGTGGCATGGGTATAGCGGCAGGTGGAAATATAAATCCTTTGGGCATTTCGATGTTTGAGCCGATCGGAGGTTCCGCGCCGAAATATACCGGCATGCAGGTGATAAACCCGATTGCCGCAATTCTGGCTGCGCATGTCATGCTTGAGACAATCGGAGAAGAAAAGGCCGCTCTTCTGATAGAGAATGCAGTGAAAAAAGTTCTCCGTGATGATTTGAAAGATGTTGCTGCCGGTAAAATGGGTTATACTACAAGTGAAGTCGGAGATCTTGTGAAGAAATATATAGTTGACAGTGAATTGTGAATGGTGAAAAAAAGGATTCGAGGGGTCAAGGAAAAGCCAGTGATCGGTTATCAGCGATCAGTTATCAGAAACAACGATTCACGATTCATAAACTTCGAAGTACGAAATTCGATATTCGAGGTACTATGTACGAACAAAAAAACCGTAAACTGTATTTAAAGGAAGAAGAGAAATGTCAAAAAGAAAATTTAATGTAGCGGTAGTAGGGGCGACGGGGGCTGTAGGGAACCAGATGATAGAATGCCTTGAAGAGAGGAATTTTCCCGTCAAAACCATTAAATTTTTGGCCTCAAGCCGTTCGGCTGGGCGTACGCTTCGGTTCAGAGGCGATTCTGTTTCCGTGGAAGAGATGACCGGGAAATCCTTCAAAGGGATGGATATCGCTTTGTTTTCGGCCGGCGGCGGTACTAGTCTTGAGTTTTCGCCGATCGCGGCTAAGGCCGGATGCGTGGTTATCGATAATTCCAGTGCGTGGCGTATGGATCCCGATGTTCCGCTGGTCGTACCGGAAGTAAATCCCCATGCAGTGGCCGGTTATAAAAAGAAAGGTATTATTGCAAACCCGAACTGTTCTACAATTCAAATGGTTGTCGCTTTGAATCCTATTCACAGGAAGTGCGGAATAAAGAGGATTGTTGTTTCGACATATCAGGCGGTTTCAGGTACTGGGAAGAAGGCTATTCATGAGCTTTATGACCAGACAAGAGCCATGATAAATTTTCTTGATTATAAGAAGAATGTCTATCCCCACAGAATAGCATTCAATTGTCTTCCGCATATAGACGTTTTTCTTGATAACGGCTATACCAAGGAAGAGATGAAGATGGTAAATGAGACAAGAAAGATAATGGAAGATAACAGTATCGGGATAACAGCCACAACAGTGAGGGTCCCGGTCTTTTTCAGCCATTCAGAATCCATAAATATCGAGACCGAAAAATATATTTCGGCCGATAGGGTCAGGGCATTGCTTAAAAAAGCTCCGGGTGTCAAGGTGGTTGATGATGTCGGTAAGAAGCTTTATCCCCTTCCGATTGATGCTGCCGGGCAGGACCTGACTCTGGTTGGCCGCATACGCCAGGACGAATCAATTCCAAACGGCATTAACATGTGGGTTGTTGCGGATAATATCCGTAAGGGAGCAGCCACAAATGCAGTTCAGATCGCGGAGATTCTGGCAGAGAAATATTTGTAGAAAAAAAGTGTCAAAGGGGCAGAGGCACAGAGTGAAAGAAAGCAAATCGTGGATCGGAAAAAATTGCCACGAAGGCGCAAAGACACAAAAAAATAGACTTAGTGACTTCGTGTCTTTGTGGCAAAATAAATAACGAATCACGAACAACGAACGACGAACATCGAAGTATCAGGAGAGAAAAGTTGGAGCGAATTCCCATTACAAAAGAAGGTTATGAAGCTCTTAAAAAAGAGCTTGAATATTTAAAGAAAGTTGAAAGGCCTGCGAATATCAAATCAATTGAGGAAGCCAGGGCTCATGGCGATCTTTCTGAAAATGCCGAATTTGCGGCTGCCAAAGACCGTCAGGCATATCTGCAATGCCGCATTGGCGAGCTCATGTATAAACTGGGTAATGCCGATGTAATTGATCCGGATTCTCTGGCAAAAGACCGGGCGGTATTCGGGTGCAAGATTGTTCTTGAAAATACAGATACGGGCGAAAGCATGGAATACCAGCTTGTGGGGCCTGATGAATCAGATATTGAAAAAGGCCGTATATCGGTATCTTCGCCTCTGGGGATGGCCATTATAGGAAAAAAATCGGGTGAAGAAATTGTGTTGCAGGCTCCGGGTGGAAAAAGGTATTATGAGCTAGTTGAAATATTATGATTTTTAATCAAGCCAATAAGGCATGACGGAGGTTATATCGTGGCAAGAATAACAATTGAAGACTGCATGAAGAAAGTGCCGAATCGTTTTTTGCTTGTTAACATGGTTGCAAAAAGGGTGCGACAGATCCGAGAGGGCTCTGAATATCTTGTGAGCGCACCGAAGAACGAAGATATTGTTATAGCTTTGAGGGAAATTGCGGCCGGGAAGATCAAGCTGCAGGAACAAAAGCCAAAGGAATAGTCAATAACATTTACGGAACCGTCAACAGCAAAACATACAGGGCGCTGAGCAGGGCTGTTGGAAAAGCTCTGCACCGGTATAAGATGATATCCGATGGGGACCGGATCGTTGTAGGGCTGTCGGGCGGAAAAGACAGCCTGACGCTTTTGTGGCTTCTCGCGGAACGCCGGGTTCGTGTGCCTGTTAAATATGAGTTGTTTCCTGTTTATATAGATCCGGGATTTGAGGGCGGATTCTCGGAAGAGATTGAAGCTTACTGCAGAAATACCGGATTTCCTTTAAGTATTGAGCATACCGATTATGGAATTCTGAGCCACAGCCCAATTAATCGTGAGAATCCGTGTTTTTTATGCTCAAGATTGCGCAGAAAAAGGCTTTTTAAAATAGCTGAAGAACTCGGATGCACAAAGCTCGCTCTCGGCCATAACCAGGATGATATTATCGAGACCCTGTTCTTAAACATGTGCTACGCGGGGCAAATAAGCACGATGTCTCCCTGCCAGCCCTTTTTTGACAACAAGCTGTACATTATAAGGCCTCTTGCCTTTGCCGACGAAGATATCATAAGGCGTTTTGCAGCAGAAAACGGATTCCCGGATTTTACAAACCCCTGCCCGTCCGCAACAGTTTCTAAAAGGCATGAGATTAAGGTTCTCTTGAAGCAGCTTTACATGAGCAATAAAAATGCAAAAGGAAACATCTTCAAAGCCTTAAGCCATGTGAAGATGGAATATATGTTGAAGTGAATCGTAGATCGTAGATCTAAAATAATTGCCACGAAGACACAAAGACACAAAAATAGACTTAGTGACTTCGTGTCTTTGTGGCAAAGAGAAACAGCGAACGACGAATCACTAATCACGTGTGAGGGGCTAACGGAGAAAATACGAGTGGAAATGAAAGATATTCAGAGCCAGCGGGATTACAGAAAAATACCGATCAACAAGGTCGGTATAAAAAATATTCGTTATCCGATTACGGTTCTTGACCGGCGCAACAACGTTCAGAATACTGTCGCAATGATCAATATGTACGTTGATCTGCCCCATAAATACAAGGGGACACATATGAGCCGTTTCGTAGAGCTGCTTCACCTTTTCCGCCCTGAAGTGTCATTGAAAAACATAGCGGCGATTTTAATCCGGATGAAGGATCATCTTAATGCCGAGTCGGCCCATATCGAGGTGACCTTCCCTTATTTTATAGAGAAAAAAGCTCCTGTAAGCAATGCTCCGGGCCTTATGGATTATACATGCAGGATAGTCGGTTCAAATGATCCGTCCGGTAAAACGGATATTATATCGGAGGTTATTGTACCCATTTCATCCGTGTGCCCGTGCTCAAAAGAGATAAGCGAGAAAGGAGCGCATAATCAGCGGGGGGAAGTCAGACTTTCGACCAGATTTAAAAAATTCATATGGATGGAAGACATGATAGAGCTTGTGGAGAACTTTGCTTCCTGCGATGTCTATTCAGTTTTAAAGAGGGTTGATGAGAAATGGGTGACGGAAAAGGCTTTTTCAAATCCCAAGTTTGTTGAAGATATTGTGCGTGATATAGCCGAGAAGCTTAAAAAGGATGATAATATCACATGGTTTTCGGTAAGCGCCGAGAATTTCGAGTCCATCCACAACCACAACGCCTACGCGCATATCACCAGTTCGTGATTCATCGTTTGTAATTAATGAGTTAACCGAAACAGCGAGCGTATTCGCCGCCGAAGGTCCCGCCAATCAGTATGGCGGGCGGACTTGCGACGGGGAGCTTCACTCCTGAATTCTAATCTCCAAGCATGCTGCATAATCTTTTTGATATTTTTTCTGCGGAATTTCCGTTTGAATTGGTCATTATTACAAATTTATATAACTTTCCATCCCTGCCTTTGATATATCCTGCCCTTGTGCTGACTCCTGTCAGTGTCCCTGTTTTGAAATACTCGGGTCCGTTATGTTTCATTAAACTTCTGTAAGGTGCAAATTCGGCGAGTATTTTTAAAAAGCTTTTTGCCGGAATCATGTTCTCCCTTGAAATGCCCGATCCTTCGGAAATGGACAGGTCGTTGATTTTGAGGATATCCCTTGCGTAATCATTTAATGCCGATACGCCTTTTTCAAGAGTTCCCGGGGGGCCGCTGATTTTGGCTCCGACTGCAAGGAGAAGCTGGTTTGCGATGAAATTGTTTGAGTGAAAGAGGAGTCTTGATACTATTTCGTCCAATAAAACCGGTGATTCATATTTTAGTATCAGCCTGTCGGTTTTGATATCGACGGCGCCGGTTCTTATCTCTCCCCGCCTTGTTATTCCTTCCTTTTCAAGAAAATAGGAGATGAGATGCCCGGCATAAAGAGTAATCTCGTTCTGGTCGGATGTGAGCAGTATCCTTCCTTTCTTCGCGGAGGTTTTGTTTATTTTCTTTATTGCAAAGGGTAAAAGCGGTGTCTGGCGCTCGGCGCTGATGAACTTTCCTTTTGAATACTTGAAACTGACCGTATTGAAATTGACACAAAGGGCTCCGTTCGGCGAATCGTAAGGTTCGAGGGATCGTGTTACCCCGGGTATTACAGTCGGTTTTTTAAAATATGTGTCGTCAACTATCACATCATTAATATATTTATGTTTCATGCCGAGGATTTTTGCAATCTCAATAATATATTCTGATGTCAGGAGAGGATCTCCATAGCCCTTTATTTTAAGATTTAAATCCTTGTCGATATAAAATTCAGTGGAAAATCTGTAGCTTGGGCCGAGGTGGTGGAGAACTGATAGAGAGGTTAAGAGTTTCAGTGTGGATGCCGGAATAAGCTTTTTATCGGCATTTTTTTCTATGAATATTTTACCATCCGGATCCGATACTATAATGGCATCATTGACACCGATATATTTCAGAATATCCGATATTTCTGTTTCCGCATAAAGGTTTTGAGCGGCTGAAAACAAACAAAAAAAAGAAAATATAAAGCGGATCAAAATTAATTTTATATTTGTCATAATAGAATCATCTTATTCCCGGTTTGTTGTGCATCATATACAGTCTCTGGTTTATAGTTACTGGTCTCTGGTTTAACCCGAAACTAAAAACCAGAAACCACAAACCAATTTCTTGCTCCTGCTATCTGCTCTCAACTATAAATGTTACCGGCCCGTTGTTTATCAGTTGAACATCCATCATCGCGCGGAACCGTCCTGTTTTGACCCGTATTCCACTGCTGCCGGCTTTTTCGACAAATTGTTCATAAAGTTCATTTGCCTTATCAGGTTCGGCTGCATCTGTAAATGAAGGCCTCCTTCCTTTGCGGCAGTCACCGAGAAGAGTGAACTGGGATACGACAAGCATCTCTCCGCGCGCTTCAAGAAGCGATCTGTTCATTTTGCCGTGTTCATCTTCAAATATTCTCAGGTTTAATATTTTATCGGCGAGATAATCGACATCGTTTATCGTGTCTTCTTTTGAAACGCCAAGAAAGACAAGAAGGCCGGCGCCGATTTTTCCTATGATATCGCCTCCGACAGTAACCGAGCTTTCTTTTACCCTTTGCACAACTGCCCGCATGATGATATATTCCTTAAAGTTAGAATATTTCGACTTATTACGAAACCGTCATACTTGATTATTTGTCACTTTGAAAGTAATTTATTTCGACGGCTTTATAAAAAGTCATTCTGCCCGCCGCAGCGGATTGTACTTTAATTCCTTTATCCCGATAAACGGGATAAGTAAGTTTACGAAATTATTTTCTGCAGGAAAATCGCAGGAAATAATTTCTAACTTACTAACGGGAAAATATCGAAGGGGAATGAGGGATGGATACATTTAATGTTCAATATTGCTTCACAATGACCGACGGATCAAGAGAAGTCTTTGATCTTAATATTGATGCCCGTTCATTAAACATGCTTGTTGATGTTCCGGACAATCCGCCTTTCTGGACTGAAATAGATTATTATCAATGTCCCAAATGTCCCTTTACGAAAAATGAAAGATCATTATGTCCTTTATCTGTCAACCTTGTCGATGTTGTTAAGCGTTTCGGACGTATTATATCTTTCGAAAAACTTCATGTGGATGTCTTAACAAATGAAAGAATTTTTTCCAAAGATACGACTGCCCATGAAGGTTTAAGTTCCATGATGGGGCTGATAATAGCCTGCAGCGAATGTCCGTTTACTGATTTTTTCAAGCCGATGGCGCGTTTTCACCTTCCTTTTGCAGGTCATGAAGAAACGATATTCAGGGCATTATCAACGTATTTATTAAGTTTGTATTTTAAGAACAGTGAAAATGAATCTGATGATGAATTTACCGGACTTTCGAAAATTTATCAAAGTATAGAGGAGTTGAATATAGCGGTCAGCAAGCGTCTGCGCGCTGCTAGCCAGAAAGATGCGACTGTCAATGCGCTTATACATCTTGATGTATTTGCAAAATTTATGGCTTTCCCGGTTGAAGATAACCTGGAAAGGATCGGTTATTTGTTTGATCCTTTTTTACAAAAGAGGTGATGAATTATGTCCGTTTTTCCCGAACTGGTAAAAGGAGAATCTGTAGCGCTTAACAAGGCTGCGGAGGAATTTGCTTCCGACAGGTTCTACCAGGTCGTAAAGAAGTGAACCGGGATTATAAATGCATTAAAGGATTCAAATATTATGTGGCTTTTTGAACCGGGGGCCTGGCTTGCGCTTATAACACTTACATTGCTTGAAATAATCCTTGGCATAGATAATATAATATTTATTGCCATACTAGCAGGAAAACTGCCTTTAATACAGCAGGCTAAAGCACGTATCGTCGGTCTCGGACTTGCCATGATCACGCGTATAGGTCTTCTTTTTTCCCTTACACTGATAATGCGCCTGACACAGCCGCTTATTACAGTTTTTGCCAACGAGATTTCAGGAAGGGATATTATCCTTATTACCGGCGGACTGTTTTTGCTCGGCAAAAGCACACTTGAAATTCATGATAAACTTGAAGGAGGAGAACTCCATTCCACGAAGGTTGGGAAAATATCATTTCTGAGCATCATAATTCAGATAATGTTTCTGGACATTATTTTTTCGCTTGATTCAGTCATAACAGCCATAGGGCTTGCGAACAGTATTGAAATAATGGTTATCGCTATTGTCATTGCAGTTATATTTATGATGATATTTTCAGTTCCCTTAAGCCGTTTTGTAGATAATCATCCGACTATTAAAATACTTGCTTTGAGTTTTCTCCTGCTGATTGGCATGGCTCTTGTCGGCGGGGGCTTCGATATGCATATACCGAAGGGTTATATATATTTTGCCATGGCTTTTTCAGTGTTTGTCGAAATGCTGAATTTAAGGATACACAGAAGACAGCAAATATAACCAAAGGGTCAGAGAATTCAGGTTGGGAGTTACTCCGGTGTCTGTTACGGCTAAATTTAAAAAGATTTTTGAATCTTTTGTCTCATTGTTGCGTAAGGCTGTTATTATTGCGCTTATTTCTACGATACTCCCTGTCGTTTTGCTGCGCTGGATTCCGCCTGTTTCTTCTGCTGTTATGATAAGCAAAAGCATTTCGTCTCTGTGGTCAGATAAAAAGGGTTACAAAACCCGTTACAAGTGCACTCCCTGGG
>JAUYEO010000017.1 GCA_030689795.1 Desulfobacterales bacterium
ATCATGACGCGTTCATCGAATACCGCAATGAGAGCAAAACTCCTGAGACATTTGAAAAGTGGCTCAGGCTCTGGGTCGAAGATATTAAAACCAGCGATGATTATATCCGGTTACTCGGGAACGAACGTGTCGTAAAACTTAAATTAAAAAATCATCTTTTATCCGAACCCGTCGATTATGGCTACTGATATTACCGGCTACACTCTTTCCGAGCTTATGGTTACTGCGGCTGCGCGTGAAATCGCAGACGGAGAGGTTGTTTTTGTCGGCATGAGGCTTCCTCTCCTTGGATTTCTTCTTGCAAAACGTACCCACGCTCCTGATTCGGTCGGGGTTTACGAGCTTGGGATTGTGCGCGATTCGCCGGCGCCGGAACCGATTCTTACGATGGGGGATCTTCCGAATCTTTTCAGGGCAAAATGGCTTTCCGACACATCTGATGTGATGGGTCTTCTTCAGAATGGAACCGTTGACGTCAGTTTCATAGGGGGAGCCCAGGTTGACCGTTTCGGGAATTTAAACACAAGCTACATCATGAGTTCAGGAAAACTCGCGACAAGGCTTCCCGGAAGCGGAGGGGCCTGCGATCTTGCCGGTCTTGCCAAAAGGCACATCATCATAATGGCGCATGAGAAGCACAGGTTTGTTCCGAAAGTCGATTATATTACATCTCCGGGGTACGGGAACGGGGCCGGGTGGCGTGAAAAGTCAGGGCTTCCCCGGGGCGGCCCGTCTGCCGTGATAACATCCAGCGGAATTATGAAATTCGATCCTGTTTCAAAAGAGATGCTACTTGTTTCAATTCATCCAGGTATAACTGTCCGGCATATCCTGGAGAATACGGGCTGGCCGCTTAGGATAGCGGATACGCCAGGAAAAACTCCGGTTCCGACGGAATATGAACTTAAAGTACTTCGCGAACTCGACCCGGAAGGCTACTGGACAAGGAGTTAAGCGCCGGTATTTTAAAACCGGGCGGCATTTTTTTCGGCTGTATATACAGGTCTTTTTTTCTTGACAAAAAAATTCATAGCTGTAATGTAACTTATGAACAGTCTTTGGCTAATGAACGTTGTTTATAAAAAGTTCGTTTTTTGGGCAAATAAATCAAAAAAAAGGCATTAATGAAAAGGAGGAACAGATGAAATTCAGGAAAATGTCAGTTTTGACGGCGCTCTTTATAGTCTGTTTTGTGCTGTCGGGTAGTCTTGCGCTTGCAGGCGCTCCATCACTGGATGCGTGGAAACCGGCCTTTGATCCATCAACGGCTAAATACAAATGTATAGTTTCCAATGTATCATCTCCCGCAATAAAAGGAGTTTATGCCGGTTTTGCCATCAGGGATGAGCTTTGGAAAAGAACAAACGGCCAGATTTTTATTGATTATAAGCCTTTTTCCATGATGGGCGGTGAAGTTGAGGTTTTAAATCAGCTTAAGATGGGCGCGATCCAGGGTATGGGTGTAAGCTCAGTTGCTTCAACCAATCTTGGGCCGAGATTCGGCCTTGTCAACCTTCCATTCCTTATCGATTCTTTTGATAGACTCGATAAATTTGCTGCGAATAAGAAGTTTTTTGATCATTTCATGATGGCTATGGATCATCAGGGAATCGTTGGTCTTGACATTACAGGTTACGGCAACTACGGCTGGGCGACAAAGACACCGGTCAAAACGATAGCGGATGCGAAAAAAGTGAAATTCCGCATTGCCGAGGCTGAGGTCAACCAGATTCTTTACAAGGAATGGGGTTTCAATCCTGTTGTCATGCCGTGGCCGGATGTTCCGATGGCCCTCAAGACGGGAGTCATTGACGGTCTCGACCATACCCCCATGGTCTGTAACATTACCAAAAAATTTGAAGATGCCAAATATTTTACCCAGTTAAATTATGCCCAGGGCCTTTTTATCTGGGTTTTCAACAAGGCCTGGTTCAACAGCCTTCCGGCAGACCTGCAGAAAACCTTCAAGGAGGTTGTAAACGAAGTTTGCGCTAAAACACGCAAGGAGACAGTGCAGCAGGAGACAGACGAGATCAATAAGGCAACAGCCGCAGGTGTTCAGTTCTTCAAGCTTTCGGATGCTGAAATGGCGACTTTAAGAAAGCAGGGCGATATCGCTCATAAGAAATACGCGGATGAAATCAACCAGCTTTATCCCGGTGATACGTATAAAACGAAAAACTTCCTGAAAGAAGTCGAAGATTTTCTGGGGTACAAGCCGTAAATCTACTTTAACCTTAAGCGTAAAGGGGGCTGACGCCATTTGGGGCCCCCTTTGTTTTATTATAACCGTCATCATTTGAAGGTTTCGCGAAAAAAAATCAAAAATTACTTTACTCCCTTGAAAACGGGAGTCCGGATTTACCCACTAATGCACTTTAAGGAAAATAACTCATGATCGGGAAAATATTAAATTTTTTTGATAAGATTTTTACCTTTTTCGAGGAATGGACTCTGTTCATCAGCGTCATGGTGGCGTTAATTGCCCTCTTTTTCAACGTAATCTTAAGATACGGGTTTAATTATTCCCTTGCCTGGTCAGAGGAGCTGATAAGAGAAGTTATCATTTATACTACTTTTATCGGATGCAGCGCGGCCATTAAGAACCGCTCCATGATAAGGATAGACGCTCTTGTTCAGCTTGTTCCCAGGGTAAAATTTCCTCTTGCCATGTTCAGTAATTTTATGGTTCTCGTTTTTGCGGTAATGATGATTTATTATGGAATAGAGATGTCTCACATGCAGGTCGTAACAAATCAGAAATCTGTAATTATGCAGATCCCTTTGGTCTATCTGTATGTGATAATGCCATTGATGGGCGGTATGATGTTCATACGCACGCTCCATGTAATTTATCAGGATATCAATGAGAAGCGCGCTAAAAACAAATAAATACCGGTATATTCGAATAAGTTGATATTATTGAAACAAGGCAAATGGAATTAATTATCCAAACAAAGGAGTTCCGGTTTTATGGAAACTAGCGCCCTTATAGTTTTGCTCATGCTTCTTGGCATGATGGCAGCATACGTTCCGGTCTTTATGGCTCTTTTCTTTACCTCGATCTTCAGTTTTCTGATTTTTTCCCCTGAAACCCCGGTTTTGCTGCTCACACAGACCCTTTTCCGCAGCATGGATAACTTCGCGCTGGTTGTGGTGCTCTTCTTTATTCTATGCGGAAACATCATGACTGCCGGCACCATTGTTGACAAGCTCGTCAAAGTGACAAACATGCTGGTGAGCTGGCTTCCGGGCGGACTGGGCATGGCAGGCTGTCTGGCATGCGGTCTTTTCGGCGCCATTTCAGGATCTACAGTGGCCACAGTGGTAGCCCTTGGCGGTTTTATGATCCCCGCGCTTTTGTCAAAAGGTTATCCTGAAAAGTACACCATTGGGCTGATGACCGCAGCTCCCAATCTGGGGATAATAATCCCTCCCAGCATCAGTATGATCCTCTACTGCATGATTACAAACGTCTCTCTTCAGGGGCTTTTTTTAACCGGTTTTGTTCCGGGAATTTTAATCATGCTTTTTACATGCATTTATACTTATGTTCTTTTACGCAACAATACAACGATTGACCGGGCCCCAATTCCGGATTTTAAAGAAGTGATTGCTACTCTTAAAGACGGAATCTGGTCCCTGATGCTTCCGGTAATTATTTTTGCCGGGACTTTTTCAGGTGTTTTTACCGCAAACGAAGCCGCTGTTGTTGCCTGCATTTATGCTTTTATAATCGAGATATTCATTCATAAATCGATGAAATTAAGCACTGTCAAGAAAGTTACGGTAAGTTCGGCAGTCACATCGGCCACGCTTTTAATTATCGTGGCCGGGGCCACCTGCTTCGGGCGCTATCTGACTTTTGAAAATGTTCCGGGAAAGATAGCGGAAGCGGTTGTAAGTAACATCCATTCTCCCGTTATGTTCCTTATGGTTATGAATATTCTCCTTCTCATAGTCGGCATGTTCATGGATGTTATTTCGGCCACACTGATTATAGGCCCTGTTATTGTGCCCATGCTCAGCACCTTTGGAATTGATGTCATGCATTTTGGGCTTTTGATGACGGTCAACCTTGCCATAGGCTACTGCACACCTCCTGTGGGAGTCAGCATGTACATAACAGGAGCAATGGCCAATAAAGATATCGTATTTGTTACCAAGGCGGTTATGCCGTTTATAATAATCCAGATTGCGGTTCTGTTTATGATGACTTATATGCCGGACGTTGTTTTATGGCTTCCCAAGCTGATGGGCTTCTGGGAGGCGGGTGGGACATCCGGGCCTGCTTTATAAGACTTTGCCGGTTTCTTCCCTTTGATCCGCCTTGGGCGGAGACTATGAAACATGAGTCAAATCGGATTTTTTACGGGGCCATCAATAAATGGAACTGGAAATTACCAACGACGAGAAGCTTCGGAGAGCACTGAGCTACCGCTGGGTGATCTTCTGGATTCTCGCGTTCGGTTACGTTCTTGTCTATTTTCACCGTCTCTGTCCGGCGGTTGTTGCCATTGACATGATGAAGGATTTAAACGCCGGCGGGGCACTTACCGGGTTCCTGTCGGCGGCCTATTTTTACCCCTATGCTCTGATGCAGCTTCCGGCAGGTCTTCTGTCGGATACGTGGGGCCCCCGCAAGACAATCACATTATTCTTTATTATCGCATTTGCAGGTTCCGTTATCCTTGGCTTCGCGCCTTCGGTCGCTCTGGCTATATTTGGCCGTGCACTTGTCGGGGTAGGCATAGCCATGCTTTTTGTGGCTACGATGAAGGTTCTTGCCGAGTGGTTTAAGAAAACAGAGTTTGCAATGATGACCGGAATTCTCATGGCCATGGGAGGCCTTGGCTCGCTGACAGCCACGGTTCCTCTTGCGCTGTTAAGCGGCTGGATCGGCTGGCGGTTTTCATTTGTCATTGTAGGTATTCTGACTCTTGTACTGGCTGTTCTGATATGGTTTTTCGTATATGATAAGCCTGAAGACCGGGGATGGCCGTCTCCTGCCGAGCACACCGGAGACGGGACGCAATCGATCAAGCTTTCGGAAGGTATTAAGAAAGTAATATCCTCTCCGTCTTTCTGGCCCCTTGCCGTATGGTTCTTTTTTGACTGCGGGATATTCTTTGCATTCGGAGGGCTTTGGGGCGGGCCTTATCTGATGCAGGTTTACAAGATGACCAAACCGGAAGCCGGACGTATTCTTTCCATGCTTGCTGTCGGTATGGTGATAGGAAGTCCCCTGCTCAGCTACCTGTCCAACAACCTGTTCCGCGGGCGAAAACCGGTTATGGTTATTTCGAGCGCGGTTGTTCTTGTGATCACGTATTTTATGGCGTTTCATACCGGAGGAATATCCGTTTTCGGGCATTACACGCTCTGTCTCGGTCTTGGAGTCTTTTCGAGCGCGATAGTGGTTATAGGATTCACGGCCACGAAAGAACTCTTTCCGGTTCAGATGGCGGGGACTGCCATAGGGCTTGTAAATTTATTCCCTTTTGCGGGCGGAGCCGTTTTCCAGCCGGTGCTGGGATATATTCTTGAGCGTCAGGGCCGTGTCGAAGGGGCCTTTACCGTTGCAGGTTATAAAAATGCTTTTCTGGTTCTTTTTTGCTGCGGAATCATAGCCTTTTTATCAAGCTTTTTCATCAGGGAAACCATGTCCAAAAAATAACATGGCTCTCCAACCGGTATTTCTTTACTTTTTTTTTACAAACAGAAAAACACAGGATATAATATCTTGTTTACTAAAGAACCTGTCTGAATGGCTGCAAAAAAAACGACAAATACAAAAAAAAGCCCGGAGAACTCCGCTGATAAGGCGCACAACGGCGCGGATAAGCGCTACAGGGCTCTTCTCGAATTTTTGCCCGACCCTGTTATCTTTGTAGATCTTAAAAGCAACATTATTTATTTAAATCCGGCATTTACTAAAGTATTCGGCTGGAGTATGGAAGATCTTGAAGGAAAGCTGATACCTTTCATCCCCGATCATCTGAAGGAAGAGACCCGGAAAGGAATAAAACTGCTTTTCAGGGAAAAAGTTATTCATGGTTATGAAACAAAGAGGCTGACAAAGGAGGGCAAGGCCATTGATGTTGTATTAAACGGCGCTCTCTATTACGAAGATGAAAACAGGCCTGCCGGACAGGTAATAATATTGAGGGATATTACAAGAGAAAAGCGTATAATGCGAAGGAACGAAGCCCTTTACCGCATTGCAAAAGCCCTTCCTCAATATCAGTCTCTTAACGAGCGGCTTGAATTTATTATTAAAGAAGTACAGGATATAATCGGTTTAACAGGCGCGTCTGTCATACTTCTCGATGAGAAGAAAAATGAATTTTTCTTTCGTGAAGCAGTTTACGAAGACGGGGAGACTGATAAGAGAATAAAGGAGATAAGGTTTCCTGCCGACAAAGGGGTTGCAGGTTATGTATACAGAACCGGTAAGCCTCTTATTGTTCCTGATTATCCCAGGAGTCCGTATTATTTCGGACAGGTAGATGAACAGTCCGGTTATCAGACCAGGAACATGCTTGACGTTCCGATACGCACGCCTGACAGAATTATCGGAGTCCTTTGCTCAGTGAACAAAAAAGAAGGTGAGTTTGATGAAGATGATCTGGAACTTTTAAGCGCAATTGCGAGCACAGTAGCTTCTCCGATCGAGAACGCGAGGATCAACGAAGAATTAAAAAGGTCCTATGAGGAAGTAAAAAGCCTGAACAGAGCCAAGGACAGGGTAATTCACCATCTCTCCCATGAGCTTAAAACGCCCGTTTCCGTCCTTTCCGCTTCCCTTTCCCTGCTTGCAAAAAGGCTTTCCGGCATAGACAGCATGGATAAGAAGGACTGGAAGTCGATCATGGAGAGGGCGCATAGAAGCCTTACGCGCATTTTAGACATGCAGTATGAAATTGAGGACATTCTCCGGGAGAAAGATTATTCGACCTACCATATGCTTTTGACCCTTGTTGACGCCTGTGCGGATGAGATAGAAGCTCTTGCTGCGCTTGAATCGGGAAATGATGATATTGTGCAGGGCATCCGGAACCGCATTGAAGAGCTTTTCGGTCCGCGCGATTCGGTATCCGAAGAGATATTTCTGCATGAGTTTGTTGAAAAAAAGATACAGGATCTTCGCGTTCGGTTTGAGCACCGCAGGTGCCGTGTAGAAGTAGGGACCGAGCCGGTGCCTGCCGTTTTGATTCCGGCGGATGTTCTTTCCAAGATAGTTGAAGGATTGGTTAGAAATGCGGTCGGGAATACACCGGACGGCGGCAAAATAGCAGTTTCTGTAAAAAACGGCGAAAAGGGGCCTGAGCTCGAAATAAAGGATTCCGGTGTCGGTATAACGGAAGAAAACCGGCGCCTGATATTCGAGAGCAATTTCACGGCACGTGCGACAATGCATTATTCCTCCCGCCAGCCTTATGATTTCTATGCAGGAGGAAAGGGTTTCGATCTTCTCAGGATGAAGATTTTTTCAGAGAAATACGGATTTAATATTAAGATGACTTCTTCAAGATGCCGTTTCATTCCGGAAGATGAAAATATCTGCCCGGGTAATATAATCAACTGCAGTCACTGTAAATCGGATGAGGACTGTTTCAACTCGGGAGGAACGACTGTTGTTTTGCAATTCACGGTGACTGATGATATTAAGCCGTTGAAATAAAATAACCGTACCATTTAAATGGCAAGAACGGCATAAGGAGCCGTAAGCCGTGACAGGCATAAGGAGCCGTAACAAAATGGTCAGAAATGCAATGGTTATTTTGTAACGGCTCCTAACAAAATGGTCAGAAATGTAATGATTATTTTGTAACGGCTCCTAATAACAGCATAAAAAGTGACGGCGGGTGAGATTGAACATGATAAAAACGGACAGATCAAAGGAAAAAACTGAAACCGGCCAGCCGGATTATCTTTACCGTGAAATCGAGATCGAATTTCTTATTCACGAGCTGAAAGATCCGGTCTCCGTTATCGAAACCGGAGTCCGATTCCTGCTTGAAAACAGGGAAAAATATGGAGCCCTGACGCAGCGGCAGGAAAAAACCCTTCTGAGAATGCTGCGAAGCGCGAAGAAAGCAAGAGGAATGCTCCATGACATACTTGAAATAGGCAGGTCAAAGGCCGGGTGTTTCAATACCTGCCGTTTCATGCCCGTAGAGGCGGTTTGTGAAGTTCTGGTTGATTCGATGGAAACCATTACCGGTGGAACCATATCGGAACAGGACAAAAAACGGGACGGGCTTGAAAAGTGCCTTGAGGAGCACGGAATCTTCCTCGATATTGCTCCCGGTTTGATCCGGGAGGAGATTGAACAGGATGAGATTAAATTCAGGCAGATAACAGGGAACCTCTTTAAAAACGCTCTTTATTACCGGAGCGGGAGGGTTGAAATAACGATGAAAAAAGAGGCGGATATTCTTCTGCTTGATGTGACCGACGACGGGCCCGGGATAGAGCCTGAGTACCATCAGAGTATTTTTAAAAGATATATCAAGGCAGGAAATGATTCCGGCGGCTCACGCAAGGGGCACGGAATAGGATTGGCCGGAGCCCTCGTTCTGGCACAATGCCTTGGAGGGGATATAGCGATTGAGAGCAGGAAAGGAAAGGGAGCGACATTTAAATTGAAATTTCCCGTTTCGATGAAGGCTAATACTACGGCTTTGTATGACAGGTGAGACCATAAAAATGATACTGTGTGAACGACTTTTTAACGAATGCATAAACCGGCACTAACAAACTGATTGGGAGGTCCATATGGCGGAACCGAAATCTTATCTAAAGAAAAAACGTATTCTGGTTGTGGATGATGAAGAAGACATACTGGAGACTATCGAGGATATTCTCGAAGACTCGCAGGTTGACCGTGCGCGTGACTACAAAACCGCCTCGAAGAAGATAAAGGAAAACAGGTATGATCTTGCGATACTTGATATCATGGGAGTTGACGGGCTGAAACTTCTTGAAGAGGCTGTTGACCGGGGAATTCCGGCGGTAATGCTGACCGCCCATGCCATAAATCCTGAAACGCTCATGTCTTCAATTCAGAAGGGGGCGATAGCATATCTTCCCAAGGAAAAACTGCCGGAACTCGACGACCTTCTCGGAAGGATTCTTTCAGCCCATGAAAAAGGCGAACCACCGTGGAAACTTCTTTTTGAACTTCTGGGTGATTATTTTGACCAGCGTTTCGGTCCTGACTGGAAGAAAAAAGAGAAGGACTTCTGGTCTGAGTTCAGCCGCAGTTATCATGTGAGCAAAGGGATAAGAGAACGTATAATGCATGATGAAAAAGTGCGGGATAAGGGGTTCTGAATACCTCGTTAAAAAAATGATAATTTATCTTACAATATAAACCATTTAATTAATAAAGGAGGTTGTTATGAGAAAAAGAATGTGGTTTCCAGTCTTTCTGGCAATTGCACTTGCTTTTCTGTTGACCGGGACAGCGGCGCAGGCGGAAAAAATAATCAAAGTGGGAATTGTTGATACATATACCGGACCTCCGAGCACATATACGAATGATGTCCGGGACGCCTTCAAGCTCGCAACAGACAAGATCAATGCAAAAGGCGGAATCCTCGGGAAAAAGATCGAGTTTGTGACAAGGGATGACAAGTTCAAGGTCGATATCGGCTTAAGCGCCGCGAAAGAGCTTATCATGAGGGAAAATGTCGATATTCTCATGGGTACTATAAACAGCGGTCTTACCCTTGCGATTTCCGATCTTTGTGAAAAGGAAAAGATACCTTTCCTTGTGACTTTTGCAAAGAGTGAAAAAATCACGGGAGAAAAAGGCAACCGTTATGTTTTTTCAATGAACGAAAACACGGCAATGGCCGGAAAGGCGGGGGCCGCCGGACTTGCAAAAAAACCTTATAAAAAATACTGGATTGCCGGCGATGATTACGAGTATGGACATGCAATCGCGGACAGCGTATGGAACCATCTCAAGACGCTTAAACCCGATGTTGTGCTTCTCGGCCAGTCGTGGTGGAAGGTAGGTGAGCCCGATTTCACTCCCTATATAACCGCCATGCTTTCGGCTAAACCCGACGCGGTTATTATCGCCACAGGCGGAGCGGGCTGCGTTCCATTTCTGAAAGCTTCGGTAGCAACCGGATTTAACAAGAGCGTTCCTTTCTACATGCACACAGCGACGGAAATGTCGACTCTTGCCCCGCTGGGCCTTACTGCCCCGGAAGGTGTTTTGGGAACGTCAAACTATTTTTATTACTTTCCGGATACTCCTGAAAACAAGGCTTTTGTGAAGGAGTTCAAGGATGCTTACGGGCGATTCCCGAAAGTCGGCGCTCTGTACGGGTATATTACGGCCAACTTCATTGCAAAGGCATATGAAAAGGCAGGAGAGATCAATACCGAGAAATTCATAAATGCGCTTGAAGGGATGAGCATCGGAAGCCCCATAGGAGAACTTACAGTGCGTGCCTTCGACCACCAGGTGATGTTTCCCATGTTCATGGGGACTACAAAGAAAGTAGAGGGATATGATTACTTGATTGCGACGGATATCGTGACGATTCCGGGAAAGGATGTAATGCCGAGCATTGAAGAAATCAAGAAGGCAAGAGGAGTAAAATAGGTATTTATTAATGGATTTTGCTTCAAACATTACGATCTCAGCCCTCTTTCAGCAGGCTCTTGTGGGCCTCAGCAGGACCACGATACTCTTCATTGTGGCATCCGGCTTAAGCCTTATTTTAGGAGTATTGAGGATTCCTAATGTAGCCCACGGCTCTCTTTACATGATCGGTGCATTTATAATGTACTCGGTCAATCATTTCTTCGGAGGGGGGCAGGCAGGATTCTGGATGGCTGTTCTCCTGTCCCCCGTGGCTGTAGCCCTGATAAGCCTTGCCGTGGAACGTGGGCTTTTTCAGTATCTTTATGAGAGGGAGCATCTTATGCTCCTTCTCTTCACTTTTTCAATCACGCTTGTGTTCGGCGACCTCGTCAAGATGGTGTGGGGTTCGGATTACAGATGCGTTGATCTTCCGGCCGCATTCCAGGGTTTCTTTACTATTCTCGGCTTTCCGTTTCCGCGGTACAATCTTTTTTTGATAATAATCGGCCCTGTTGTAGCTTTCGGTTTATGGTTTCTGACCAATAAGACCAGAATTGGAAAAATTGCAAGGGCGGCTGCGGTCGACAGGGAGATGGTAGGGGCTATCGGAATAAATGTCAGCCTGGTCTTTGCCGCCGTTTTTGTCATAGGCTGTTTCCTTGCCGGCCTTGGAGGAGCCCTCGTTGCGCCCACCCAGAACATAAGGCAGGGGATGGATCATGCCATCATAATAGAGGCTTTTCTTATAGTGATAATGGGAGGACTCGGAAATATCTGGGGCGCATTGCTTGGCGCCCTTATATTCGGCCTGACCGATTCGATAGGAATCCTTGTATGGCCTCAGTTCGCCATAGTGTTCCCTTATGTTGTCGTTGTGATAGCGCTGCTTTTCTGTCCGAAAGGACTCCTTAAATCAACATGGTAAAGGAATCGATTTTGTCTGAAAGATCCGCCTGGAAAGCTTTAGCGCCGTGGCTTGCGGTTTTCGTGCTCCTTCTCCTTGCGCCCCGGTTTCTGCCGAGATTTCAAGTCTACCTTACAGGGCTGATACTGACGACAGGTCTGCTTGCCGTAAGTCTCAATCTTGTGCTCGGTCTTGGCGGCATGTACCAGTTTCATCATGCCGTATTTTACGGAATCGGGGCATATACCGTGGCTCTTGTAATAACTAAAACCGCCCTTTCCCCATGGATCGGTTTTCTTCTGGCGCCTGTCGTCTCGGCGCTCTTCAGCCTTGCTATCGGACTTATCTGTGTCCGGCTTTCCAAGCTTTATTTCGGAATGCTTCAGATATCCCTCGGTTCCCTTGTCTGGGCTGTTGTTTTCAGGTGGTATTCATTCACGGGTGGAGATGACGGGATTCACGGCATATCTGTTCCCGGTATTATTTCTTCAACGGACGGGGCATATTATTTTTCTCTGATATTAACCGCGATTTGCCTTATAGTAATGCAAAGAATCGTGAATTCACCTTTTGGAAGATCATTTCAGGCTGTCCGTGACAACCCGGTAAGGTCCGAAGCTGTGGGTATCAACGTAAAGCGCGTGCAGCTTACCGGGATGGTCATATCGGGAGCATTTGCCGGAATCGCCGGATCGATGTTTGTGGTGATAGAGGGGAGCGTATTCCCTGAGCTGATGTTCTGGACGCTATCGCTTGAAATAATAATCATGTGCCTGCTCGGAGGCTGGTTTACATTTTTAGGGCCCATGCTTGGAGCCGCCATAATAGTTCTTCTCAGGACGGTTGTCGGGATATACACCGAATACTGGACGATAGTTCTCGGATTAGTCCTGATGCTGCTGATTCTTTTTCTGCCCCAGGGCGTTCTCGGCTATTTTCTCGAAAGTTATAAGAGAGGCGGCGGGAAAGCCGTTCAGGAGGAGAGATAATGCTTCTTGTCGAGAATCTTCAGAAATCATTTGACGGCTTCATGGCTGTGAGCGATGCGCGGCTTGAGGTGGAAAAGGGAGAGGTGGTCGCCGTTATCGGCCCGAACGGCGCAGGAAAGACCACCCTCTTCAATCTTATAACGGGTCAGCTCAGGGCGGACGGCGGAAGGATTCTGTTCAAGGGCGAAAACATAGCGGGATTGTCCCCTTACCTGATTTGCAGGAAAGGTATAGGCAGATCCTTTCAGGTGGTGAATATCTTTTCGAGGCTGACGGTATTCGAAAATGTGAGGGTCGCGGTGATGTCGTGCAATAAAAGGACTTTCAGCCTCTTTTCGAAGGCGAAAGAGACGTCTGTTTACGAAACCGGGGAGATATTAAAAAGTCTCGGCCTTACGGAAAAGGCGGACAGGATAAGCGGATCTCTTTCACACGGTGATCAGAAAGTGCTTGAAATAGCCATTGCTCTGGGGAACAGGCCGGAACTTCTTATCCTGGACGAACCGACGGCTGGAATGTCGCCGGAAGAGACCCGGGATACGCTTGAACTGATGAAACTTCTCTCCCGCGAGCGCGGAATCACAATACTTTTCTGCGAGCATGACATGGAGCTTGTCTTTTCGATTGCAAACAGGATAATGGTCATGCAGCGCGGGAGAACGATTATACAGGGAGAGCCTGATGTTGTGCGAAACGACACGCATGTACAGGAAGCCTACCTGGGGGGGGCGGATGAAGGGATCTGATACGATGCTTGAGGTCGAAGAGATAGATACCTTTTACGGCATGAGCCATATCCTGTTTGGGGTTTCTCTGACCGTCTCAAAAGGCGAAATCGTATGCCTTCTCGGAAGAAATGGCGCCGGGAAAAGCACAACCATGAAAAGTATAATGGGCCTTACTCCTCCTTCAAAAGGAATTGTGCGGTTCATGGGTGAAACGGTTACAGGCTCAAAGCCCTATATCCTTGCGAGGAAGGGAATGGGCTATGTTCCGGACGACAGGCGGGTTTTCGCCGATCTCACGGTGGATGAAAATCTTGAGATAGCGGAAAACAGAACAAAGAAAGGGGCGAGGTGGAACAGGGATAGAGTTTATGATTTTTTCTCTCCCCTGAAAGATCTTAAATCACGAAAAGGCGGCCTGCTGAGCGGCGGCGAGCAGCAGATGCTCACAATAGCAAGGGCGCTCATGACCGATCCGAAACTCCTTCTTCTCGACGAGCCGACGGAAGGGCTTGCTCCCCTGATTGTAAAGATGCTCGAAGAACTGATACTGAAACTCAAAGCAAGCGGCCTTACCGTTCTTCTGGCTGAGCAGAATCAGAAGGTAGCGCTGAATTTAAGCGACCGGGGCTATGTGATAGACAACGGAGAGATTCGTTTCCACGGAACGAGCCGGGAATTGCGGGAAAACGAAGAGATAAGGAAGAAATATCTGCTCGTGTAATTTATAAAGGGTTCAAGGATCCAAGGATTCAAGGGTTCAAGCGGAAAGAAATTATGGTTTTATTACCTCACAAAAAAGTCACTCTTTTTATCCAGTGCATAATTGACGGCATGTTTCCGGAGGTCGGGTTTGCCGTGGTGCGTATTTTCGAAAAACTCGGAATAGGCGTCGAATGTCCTGCGGAACAGACATGCTGTGGCCAGCCCGCCTTCAACTCGGGATACCGGAAGGAAGCGAAGCGGGCGGCAGAGCATTTTATAAATGTTTTTAGCGATGCCGAGGCTATAGTCTGCGCGTCAGGCTCATGCGTGAATATGGTGAGGAATCATTACCCGGAGCTTTTCAGGGATGACGCAAAATTGCTTGAGAGGGCGAAAGGCATCGGGGTGAGGATATTCGAACTTACTGAGTATCTGGTTGATGTTCTCGGAGTGGAAGATCTTGGCTCAAGATACGACGGAAGGATAACTTACCATGACTCATGCCATCTGATGCGCGGAATAGGTGTGAAAGAACAGCCGAGAAAACTTATAATGAAAATCAAAGGCGCAGAATTTATCGAGATGAAGGATTCCGACAAGTGCTGCGGATTCGGCGGGGCTTTTTCTGTTAAGTATCCTGAAATTTCAGCCGCGATACTGGAAGATAAGGTTAAAAATATAATCGATTCTAATGCGGAAGTAGTAACCGGTTGCGATATGGGATGCCTTATGAACATTCAGGGGATGTTGAGCCGCAGGAGATTACCGGTTAAAACACTGCATATAGCGCAGCTTCTTGCGGGATGAGACTTCAGTGACTATAAAAAGATCCGGCGGTTCGCTGTTCCATGCCATGCAACAGGAAGCCAGGCATGGGTATGGGCGCAGATGACCCGCCGGAAATTGTGTGGAAACATTATCAACGCCTCCGGGTGATCGACAGAGGCTTGGACAGGCAGATAAGAAACACGGCTTCGTGGGGATATTTTCACTGAGGCTGTTCGGATCTTATTGAAGCGGATCTGCTGCCGTTGCATGAAAAAGGAAAAGATTCCGGCGGGTCATCTGCGCCCATACCCATGTCTGGCTTCCGCTGGTTGTGCAGATATAAAGTATAAATCAGAGCGTATATAATGATCAGGATAACTACCGAAAATTACAGGGAAGAAGCGATAAAGGGAATAAATGATCCTGTATTGCAGAAAGCGCTTGCAGCTCTTCAGGTGCGCTTCGGCAGGGGCACGGCAGAAGCATACAGGAATCTTCCGGAAGGCCCAGGCCTTCGCCGGAAGGCGCATGAAATAAGAATGAAAGCCATAGAGAACCTGGATGTTCTTCTTGAGCTTCTGGCCGATAAAATCCGCTCAAGGGGAGGGCATGTTTTTTTTGCGGCAGACGCAGATGCAGCCGTTAAATACTGCCTCGAGACAGCCCGAAAGCATAATGTCAGGCTTGCGGTCAAGGGCAAGTCGATGCTTACGGAAGAGATAGGCTTGAATGACGCCTTTGCTGCCGCAGGTATAGAGGTTGCCGAAACCGATCTCGGGGAATATATAATCCAGCTTGCAGGCGAACATCCGTCCCATATCATTGCGCCTGCAATTCATAAAACAAGAAGTGAAATAGGTCTTCTTTTTTCAGAAAAGCTGAACATACCTTATACGACCGATCCTGAGACTCTGACCAGGGCAGCAAGAAAAGCGCTGCGCGAAAAATTTCTATCGGCGGATATGGGAATTTCCGGCTGCAACATTGCCTGCGCCGAGACAGGCCATATTACCGTTGTTTCAAACGAGGGCAATATCCGCATGTCAACGACTCTTCCTAAAGTGCATGTCGCTTTCATGGGCATGGAGAGGATAACGGCAAGGCTTTCGGATCACGATATCCTTTTCAGGCTCTTGTCAAGAGGGGCGGCCGCCCAGAAGATGGCAGGCTATGTCAGCTATATAGGTGGTCCGCGTATCTCCGGCCAGGCGGATGGACCCGACGAATTCCATCTTGTGATAATAGACAACGGCCGGACAAAAATACTTGCAGATGAAGAATTCCGTGAGATGCTCTGCTGTATCCGGTGCGGAGCGTGTCTTAACATGTGCCCGGTTTACGGCAAGATCGGAGGACATGCTTACGGGTATGCCTATTCAGGCCCGGTCGGCGCTGTTGTGGCTCCCCTTCTTATCGGTATCAACAGAGCAAAAGACTTATGTCTCGGAGAGACTCTGTGCGGCGCGTGCAAGGACGCATGCCCTGTCGACATAGACCTTCCACGGATGCTTCTTCTGCTGCGGTCAAAACTTGCTGACGGAGATTCGAAGTGGAATGTCAGGAGGGATAATACCGGAGAGAAGATACTGTACGGTATATGGTCGGAGATTGTTAAGAGACGGTGGGCTTATGATGCGGCACTCAGCCTTTCCCGGGAAGGGTCGAGACTATTTACCGGCAAAGAGGGCATGATTTCAAGCCTTCCGTTTTTCCTGAAAGGATGGACCGAAAGCCGTGACATGAAACCTCCGGCGCGAGAAAGTTTCATAAGTCAATGGAGGAAGTCGGAAAAACAAAGAAGGGTTAAATGAACGATAACGGACAGGCAAAATTTTTAGACAATATAAGAAAGGCTCTTTGTGTTGACGGTAACAGAGCCTGTCCTGATATTTTTTGCAGGAAAACTGATGAAGAATCGATGTTTATCCTTGATAGAATCAGCAGCCGTTCGCATTCTTCAAGGCTTCAGCTGCTTGAAAAAATGATTGATGCGGCAAAGCCTGTAAATCTTGATGTAATACCCGTTAAAACCTTACCGGAAGCGGCGCAGGAGATAGTAAAACTTGCTTTTGAAAAGCAGCCGGAATGGGGGGAAGAAAAGAGCGTTGCCTTGTGGAAGCATCCTCTTATCGAGGAAATGAATATCGGGGAGATTCTCCGGAAACACAACATCGGAATAATTTATTCGAATCGGCCGGATGCCGGGAAGACCGAAAGAGACAGGCTTATAAAAGAATCGGCCGGTTCTTTCATAGGGATTACATCTGCCGACTACTGTATTGCAGAAACAGGCACACTTGTCCTGAAAACAGCGCCCGGCAATGAGCGTATTGTTTCACTGCTTCCATCCATTCATGTGGCGGTCATAAAACTTGAGCAGGTCATAGCCGACTTTAAAGAGCTTTATACTCTTCTTGATAAGGATCTTAAGGAGAGCCCGGGAGGAATAGAAAACGGTATGACATTTATAACCGGCCCAAGCAAAACAGCCGATATCGAGGCCACGATGGTTCACGGGGCACACGGCCCCCGCGAAGTATAT
>JAUYEO010000030.1 GCA_030689795.1 Desulfobacterales bacterium
GAAAACAACCCGGAAGAAAAAGGAAACTCTGAAGGCAATAATACCGCCGGATAAGGATTCCGGGGGCAATTTATAATAAAGCGTGTACGGAATAATTCTGCGAATGACCTGTTAACAACATTATTTAGGGGGACTGAATGGCAAAGATCAGAGTATATGAACTTGCCAGAGATCTTAATATGACGAACCAGGCTCTTTTTGACAAGATAAGAAGCATGAATATCGACGTTAAGAGCCACGTTAGTTCTTTGGATGAAGAAACCGTTGCAAAAATCAGAGCCGGATTCCATGAAGCAAAGCCTGAAGGGGTTGAAGAAACCCGTGTAAGGCCGACGATAATCCGAAGGAGGAAAGTGGTTGTTCAGGCCGAGGCGGAACCGAAACCTGAAACACCTGCGACAGAAGAAGAGCCTGCTGAAGCAGAAGCGGCCGCGCCGGCTGAAACCGGAAAAACGGAGCCTCCTGAAGAATCTTCTTCGAAAGCAAAATCCGTAGAGCCGGAAGCCCGGAAACCTGCCGGAGATTCCAGACGAACATCTTTAGCCGAAGAGGCCATAATTCAGCCCCCCGCCTCAGAGCTTGAAAAACCCCAGCTTATCAAGGCTGCAAAGCATTTAAAAGCCCTTAAAAAAGCCAAAAAAGAGACACCCGCAAAAATCCTCAGACTGCCGGAGATTCAAAAGAAAGCGGAAGAAGAAATTTCGGATAAGCTGACCGGGCAGGAAGCAGTTCCCGGCAAAACAGGAATGCCCGGAGAAGCCGTACTTAAGGGGAAAAAGGGTGTTCTTCCGGTTCAGGCGCATAAACAGGCAAAACCTCATATCGCGCGGCATAAAACAACCGTTGAAATAACTCCGGGGCGACCCGGTAAACCTGTTCTGGAGGTAATTATTCCGAAAAAGGAGCCGCTTGTTCCTGAAAAAAAGAAAAAGAAGGGCAAGGAAAAGCTTGAAGAAGAATTTGATTTATTAAAGGACAAAAAGCTGTTCAAAAAGAAAGCTCCGTTCAAGAAAAAAGAGATAATCGAGGCGGAGGATCTTTACGCTCCCGAACCGAGAGTACGAAGAGATAAAAAAGGCGCCAGAATAAAAGCGGCACAGGGGCAGAAACCTCAGATAACAATACCCAAAGCAATAAAGCGGAGGGTAAAAATCGATGATGCCATTATCTTATCCGAACTTGCAAAAAGAATGGGGATAAAATCAAGCGATATGATCAAAACTCTCATGGGACTGGGTGTATTGGCGACAGTCAATCAAACAATAGACTTCGACACAGCTGCGCTGGTTGCGTCAGAATTTAACTATGAAGTGGAGAGGGCATCTTTTGAGGAGAGCACTTTCATTAAGGCGGAAAAAGATGATCCGAGCACACTTATCGGCAGGCCGCCGGTAGTCACAATAATGGGGCATGTTGATCACGGGAAAACGTCGCTTCTTGATGTAATCCGCAAAACAAGAATAACGGAAATAGAGGCCGGCGGAATAACTCAGCATATAGGAGCTTATAATGTTGCAACCGATAACGGGCAAATCGTATTTCTGGATACACCTGGACATGAAGCTTTCACGGCTATGCGCGCGCGAGGGGCCAAGGTAACCGATATTGTAGTGCTTGTTGTAGCGGCAGAAGACGGCGTAAAACCGCAAACCGTTGAGGCTGTTAATCACGCCAAAGCCGCCGGTGTTCCGATAATCGTTGCAATCAACAAAATAGACAAGCCTGAAGCCGATCCAGACCGCGTTAAGCGTGAACTGGCGGATCTCGGATTTGCGCCCGAAGAATGGGGAGGTAATACCCCGTTTATTAAGGTATCGGCAAAACAGAACTTAGGGATAAATGACCTGCTTGAAATGATCTTGCTTCAGGCAGAAGTTCTTGAATTAAAAGCGAATCCGAACAAGCTTGCAGTCGGGCACGTGGTTGAGGCCAAACTCGATTCCGGAAGGGGTCCCGTTGCAACTGTTCTGATAAGCGAGGGAACACTCCATACCGGTGAATCTGTAGTCTGCGGTATTCACTACGGCAAGGTTCGCGCGCTGTTAAACGACAGGGGTATGAAAATAACTGAAGCCGGCCCGTCAATTCCCGTAGAAGTTATAGGACTTTCAGGCGTACCGATGGCAGGAGACGAGCTTATCTCTCTGGCAGATGAAAAGGACGCAAAACAGGTTAGCTCCAACCGCATACAGAAACAGCGCGCAAAGGATCTTGCAAAAACAAGCATGCTCAGCCTCGAGAATCTTTTCGACAGGATTCAGGAAGGCTTGGTCAAGAATCTAACGCTGATAATCAAGGCGGACGTTAACGGATCAATTGAAGCCATAAGAGATTCTTTGAATAAGCTGTCCAATAAAGAGGTAAAAATAGACATTATTCATTCGGGAACCGGAACCATCACTGAGTCGGATATTGCTCTTGCCGCTGTCTCAAATGCTATCATCATCGGGTTTAATGTCAGGCCCAGTTCCAAGGTGCAGGCAATGGCAAACGAAGAGAGCGTGGATATCCGTTACTACAATATAATCTATAATGTTATAAAAGATATCAAGGATTCAATTGTGGGACTGATGGCTTCAACATTTAAAGAGAGAATTCTTGGGCGGGCTCAGGTTCGTGAAGTATTTCATGTTCCAAAGATCGGAACCATTGCCGGAAGTTACGTTACGGACGGGAAAATCGAACGCGGCCGTCAGATCCGCCTGATAAGGGATGGAATAGTCTGCTTTGAGGGGAAGAATTCATCCTTAAGAAGGTTTAAAGACGACGCCAAGGAAGTCCAAAACGGGTTTGAATGCGGAATCGGCATTGAAAACTACAACGATATCAAGATGGGGGATATAATTGAGTTTTATTACATGGAAGAGATAAAGCCGGAATTTGAACAACAATAGTAAATAAGGACGCGGATTTTCGCAGATACACGCAGATAATTAGTAACTACTCAGGTTGTTTAGTCTGAAGACTGTTAGCACTTGCGCATGAATATACATCCTAAATGCTTACAGCCTATCCACCTGTGTTATAACAAAATCTCTAAAATCTGCGTTCATCTGCGTCCAAAATGCAAATTCCCATACTATCGAGCCAATTGCAAAAGTCGTCATTCCCGTGCAAACGGGAATCCAGAAATTTTTGCAACCTATTGAAAAGACTGGATTCCCACTTTCGTGGGAATGACAAATTCTTCTCTTTTTAGGACTTTTGCAATTGGCTCTATCAAGTTAATTTTAATGTGCTATGGTTGTCGGACTCGGAATAATAACTTTCAGGCTTCATGATTGCCGCTCTCTTAAAAGCAAAAGAACAATCATAAAATCGATTGTCGGCAGGCTCCGGAATAATTTCAATGCATCAGTTGCGGAAGTCGGATCAAATGATATTTACGATGAAGCAATAATAGGTTTTGCTGTTGTCGGAAATGACAGGGTTATGACGAATTCAAAAATTGATAAGGTTTTTAACCTTGCCGACGAATTGGGCCTTGCTGAAATTATTAATACGGAAATGGAGATAATCAATTTATGACGCTCTTTTCAAGAGCCGAAAGGGTCGGCGGCCAGATACAAAAAATCCTGGCGGAGATATTGCTGAAAAACATACAAGACCCCAGGCTTGAGATGACGACAATCACCGCGGTTAAAATGTCGAAAGACTTAAAAATTGCCCGGATCTACTTTACAGTCACCGGGGGTAAATCAAATGCGGATGAAGCGTTAAAAGGGTTTAAAAGCGCTGCCGGTTTTTTAAAGCGCACCCTGGCAGGCGAACTTGACCTGCGCTATATGCCGGCGCTTAATTTTTTTTATGATGAGTCGTTCGACTACGGAGAACGAATTGAAAAGGTGCTTAAATCAATAAAAAAGGATGATGGACCAGATAATACAACAATTGAATAACAGCAATCACGTTCTGATTGCTTCTCATACAAACCCGGATGGTGATGCCATAGGGTCTTTGCTTGCCGTCGGGCTTGCCCTTGATTCTTTAAATAAAAAAACGGTTTTGTTCAATGAAAGTCCGATCCCGGCAGTGTATCGCTTTCTCCCGTTTATTGAGCGGATTGAACATGAGATTAAGGATTCATACGCATTCGATACGGCTGTTATTCTTGATTGCGGAAATATTCAGCGGCTTGGAAAATCTGCAGAAACCGTCTCGCGCATCCCTGTCATAATAAATATCGACCATCATATAACAAATACACGTTTCGGCACTAGCCGGCTGATTGACATTTCGGCCTGCTCAACAGCCGAAATTGCATACGGCATAATAAAAAAGATGGGCATACGGATAAATGATGCGATTGCGACTTCAATATATACCGGCATATTGACGGATACCGGTTCGTTCCGTTTTTCAAATACGAACAAGACCGCTTTTACAATTTGTGAAGAAATGATCGGCTGCGGGGTCAACCCCTATGAGGTTGCCCGGCATGTCTACGGCACATATTCCCTTGGCCGCATAAGGCTTTTGAATCTTGCCCTCGATTCCATTGAAATTTCTGAAAACAGAAAACTTTCAATGATGACTGTCACACAGGATATGATTGAAGAAACCGGAACTCAACCGGAAGACGTGGATGGACTGATCAATTACGTGAGGCGGATTGAAGATGTGAAGCTTGCCGCGCTTATACACGAAGAAAAAATGAATTCGCATCACTCAAACGGTTTTAAAAATTTTCGTGTCAGCCTCCGTTCCGACGGTTCGGTTGACGTGGCTGCCATAGCCACATCTTTCGGCGGCGGCGGGCATGCGAGTGCGGCAGGTTTTGATATTGAAACCACTCTGGATGAAATAAAAGCCAGGATCATAGGCTTTTCTGAAAAATTATGATTTTTAGTAAGTTTATCGGGGTTAGGTGTGCCGGAAATTAACAGCGGAATTTTTATAATCGACAAACCCGCAGGCTTGACCTCCGCAAGGGTAGTTTCAATCTTGAAAAAACTATCCGGAGCAAAAAAGGCTGGGCATACCGGTACTCTTGATCCTTTTGCGACAGGGGTATTGATTTGCTGTATAAATGAGGCAACAAAAATATCAAGGTTCTTTCTCGGCGGGAACAAGAAATATACGGCCAGACTTTGCCTGGGAGTGGAAACGGATACGCAGGATTTTACAGGCAAGGTGCTTGCGACCTGCAGAGAGTTTGATTTTCCGGATAAAGTCATACAACCGGCATTTAAGAAATTTGAGGGAGCTATTGAACAGCTTCCCCCGGTTTATTCGGCCTTAAAGCATAAAGGAATACCGCTTTACAGGCTTGCAAGGAAAGGCCAGCCGGTTCAGAAGCCGGCCCGGAAGGTACATATATTCGATATAAAAATTGTCGAAACAGATCTTCCTGAAATAGTATTTGATGTCTCTTGTTCGGGCGGCACATATATCAGAACTCTGTGTGCAGATATCGGCAAAGCCCTTGGCTGCGGGGGACATCTGAAGGAATTGAGAAGGGTTGAAAGCTGCGGATTCGGCATCCGGGAAGCCTCAACAATTGAAGATCTTGAAAAACTTGCATCGGATGGAAATCTTTCAGACCGGCTGATAAGCATGTCCGATGCGCTGCCGGATATGCCGTCTCATACTGCCGATGATGTTTTGATTGAAAAGATATCCCGCGGGAAAACAATAGCAGAAAGGGATATTTATCAGGAAAAATTAAACGGGCAGGACAATTTCATCAGGGTCGTAAACAAAGATAATGAACTTATGGCGATATTAAACAAAGCCGGGGACAAATACAGCTATTGCTGCGTAATCAACAGGGATTAGTTCATGATAATTTATGTTGTTTGTTTTCCGCGATAAATGTATATTACGGGATAAATATTTTATTTCAGATCTATAAGAGGAGGCAAAAAAGAAATTGGTTTCAAAATCAGATGATAAAAAGCAGTTGATTGAGAAATACAAGTTGCATGAAAGCGATACAGGCTCTCCGGAGGTTCAGGTAGGGCTTTTAACGCACCGCATCACTTATCTTACCGGGCACTTAAAGGTTCATGAAAAGGATCACCACTCACGAAGAGGACTTCTTATGCTTGTAGGCAAAAGGAGAAGACTCTTGAATTATGTCAAAAACAAAAACGTACAACGATACAGAACGATTATTGATTCACTTGGTCTGAGAAGATAGAAAAAAACCCTTGTTGAACCATTCAAGAGACAGATTCTTTTGATTCAGGAGAAACAGATGCCTGCCGGTAATTTTGTTGAAATCGCTCCGATCTCTGACTATCCGGATTACAATTTGCGGTTAAACGGCGGTTTATAGTCAAAACGGCTTAAAATTGCTGTTTTATCAAAGTTTCGTACAGGAAACAGACGGATTTTTCCGGTTCATACAGCAAGTCGGTTCTATCTTTCCGGATCGGATCATTGCAGTTCTATGGAGGAGATATTTATGGAAAACACATTTAAAGCCGAGGTCGGAGGAAAAACGCTGAGCATTCAGGCAGGCAAGCTTGCAAAGCAGGCATCCGGTTCGGTAGTAGTGCAATATGGCGATACAATAGTGCTTGTTACCGTCGTTTCTTCGAATGAAGAACGTCCCGGCGATTTTTTGCCGCTTTCAGTCGAATATCAGGAAAAAATATATGCCGCCGGACGGATACCCGGAAATTATTTCAGGCGCGAAATTGGCAGGCCTTCAGAAAAGGAGACCCTTACTTCACGCCTGATTGACCGGCCGATCAGGCCGCTCTTTCCCAAAGGTTACTGCTGTGAAATCCAGATAATTGCAACGGTAATTTCAATGGATCATGAAAATGATCCTGATCTGCTTGCGATGATAGGAGCGTCCGCTGCTCTTGAAATATCGGATATACCTTTTGCCGGGCCGATTGCAAGTGTAAGGGTCATCAGGAAAGATGGTCAATACATAATAAACCCAACAATAAAGGACTGCGAAGGCAGCGATATCAATATAATCGTTGCTGGCTCAAAAACCGGTGTTGTCATGGTTGAGGGCGGAAGCAGCATGGTCAGCGAAAAAGACATGCTTGAAGCCATATTCCGCGGCCACGAAGCCATGCAGCCGATTATAGAGATTCAGAACAAATTAAAGGAAACAAACGGGGTTCCGAAAAGAAGCTTTACTGAAAAGAAACAGGATCCGGCTTTAACCGAAAAGATAGAAACCGCTGCCGGCTCACGGATAAGGGAATCCCTTCTTATTCCCGCAAAAACAGCCAGGCACTCCGCGTTGCGCGTTCTTAAAGCCGAACTGCTTGAACAAATCGGGCCGGATTATGCCGAGCGCAAGGATGAATTTTCCGAAATTTATTATGCTCTGCAGAAAAAAATTTGCCGCAATCTCATCATAAAAGAAGGCATCCGTCTTGACGGCAGGAAATTCGATGAAATAAGGCATATTACATGTGAAGTCGGCATTCTTCCAAGGCCCCACGGAAGCGCTCTTTTCACCCGTGGCGAGACACAGGTTCTGGGCGTGCTGACCCTTGGTTCCGGCCGGGACGAGCAGAGAGTGGAAACATTAAGCGGGGAAGAATTGCGTCCGTTTATGCTCCATTACAATTTTCCACCTTATTCGGTAGGGGAGACTAAACGCCTCGGCGGGCCAAGTCGAAGGGATGTAGGTCATGGCGGACTTTCAACACGGGCTCTGGAAAAAATTCTTCCATCGAAAGAAGAATTTGACTATACAATCCGGCTTGTCTCCGAAGTCCTTGAATCGAACGGATCTTCATCCATGGGCACAGTCTGCTCGGGAACCATGGCTCTCATGGACGGAGGAGTCCCGATAAAGGCTCCTGTTTCAGGAATTGCAATGGGTCTCGTAAAAGAGGGTGACAGCATTGTAATCTTGTCCGATATCCTGGGTGACGAAGACCACGCAGGGGACATGGATTTCAAGGTAACAGGCACCCGCGATGGTATAACAGCCCTTCAGATGGACATAAAAATCCACGAGCTTTCAAAAAGCATAATGGAAAAAGCTCTGGAGCAGGCACGCGCCGGCAGGATTTTTATTCTTGACAAGATGCTTTCGGCTATCAGCCAGCCACGTGAAAAGATCTCCCCTCATGCTCCGGCCATCATTACGATAAAGGTGAATCCGGACAAGATCAGGGAAATAATAGGCCCGGGGGGGAAAACAATAAGGTCTATCCAGAGCGAAACGAATACGCGTGTTGAAATTGACGATTCCGGTCTTGTAAAAATTGCAGCCATGTCCAAAGAAGAAGGGGCGGCCGCGCTTAACCTCATCAATAAAATAACCCTGGAACCTGAAATCGGAGCCATTTATGAAGGAACCGTCGTAAAAATCATGGATTTCGGCGCCTTTGTCCAGATCCTGCCGGGGACTGACGGGCTGGTCCACATATCGCAGCTTGCATCCAGCAGGGTAACAAAGGTTTCAGATGTTGTAAAAGAAGGAGATACAATAAGAGTCAAAGTGCTTGAGATATCCAAAGACGGCAAGATACGCCTGAGCCACAAGGCTGTCCTGGAAGAAGAGAATGTTTCAGCCTGAAAATAAAACTCTCCTTGAAAACGGCATCAGGATTCTTACGAAAAATATGCCTTACTCCTGTTCCGTTTCAATGGGGGTTTGTGTAAATGCCGGAGCCCGCGATGAATCCCAGGATGAAAGCGGGCTTTTTCATTTTATTGAGCATATGCTCTTTAAGGGGACGGCAAAAAGATCG
This sequence comes from Desulfobacterales bacterium, assembly GCA_030689795.1. Taxonomy (GTDB): domain Bacteria; phylum Desulfobacterota; class Desulfobacteria; order Desulfobacterales; family RPRI01; genus RPRI01. The sequence continues at coordinate 8,679 of JAUYEO010000030.1, forward strand.
GCTTTTCAGATTGCCAAAGAATTTGATGCGATGGGCGGCAATGCAAATGCCTTTACATCAATGGAAACAACCTGTTATCATGCCAGGGTAATCACTTCCCATACTGAAACCGCAACCGATCTCCTTACCGATATTTTCCTGAATTCAACATTTGACTTTGAAGAGGTTGAAAAAGAGCGGCCTGTAATTATTCAGGAAATAGGGATGGTCGAAGACAATCCTGAAGATTATATACATCTTCTTTCAGGTCAATACTGCTTCCGGAACAACCCTCTCGGACATTCCGTTCTCGGAACGCGTGAAAATGTCCTTAACTTTAACACAGACAGGATAAAAGAATTTTTCAGATGCCGTTATCAGCCTCAGAGAACCGTCATTTCGATAGCAGGCAACATTGAGCACAATCAAATCCTTGATGCCGTCGGCCCGGCCTTCGAATCATTGAAAAGAGGTGACGGATTCCCTGAGCGTGTTACGCCTTCAGCTCATCCGGGCGTAAATCTGTTCGAGAAGGATCTCGAACAGGTTCATCTCTGCGTTTCGTTAAAAGGATTGTCTCTTATAGACGAAAGACGGTATGCTTTTTCCCTTATGAACACCATCTTGGGGGGAAATATGAGCTCGAGGCTTTTCCAGGAAATACGCGAAAAGAGAGGGCTTGCATATTCGGTATTTTCTTTTATCTCTTCGTATGCCGATACCGGAATACTCGGCGCTTATGTTGCCGTTGATACGGGTAATGCCGTCGAAGCGGCGGATGTCATCATAAGAGAGATAAAGAGGCTTAAAGAAAATGCCGTAGATCCGGGCGAACTGAAAGATGCCGTCGAATATTCAAAAGGCTGTCTGCTTCTGTCATCGGAAAGCACAGACAGCCAAATGTTCAGGCAGGCTCAAAATGAGATTAATTTCGGACGGAATATCCCGCTGCCGGAGGTAATAAATGCGATTGAATCGGTGACACCGGAAGATATTTATAATCTGGCAGGCTCTCTTTTTAGTTCCGATAATCTTTCGCTGACTCTCCTTGGACCTTTTTCGGACAAGAAACAGCTTGAGAATATTTTGACGCTTTGAACATGGAAAATACCCTTACTATCCGTTTTTTACGCTTAAGACCCGACAGGGATGCCGACATTCCCTTACCGCGGTACATGACTCCGCTTTCAGCGGGCATGGATGTCTGCGCAGCAGTTGAAAAAGAGCTTGTTCTGGAACATGGAGAGATTGCTCTCATTCCGACAGGTTTTGCGGTTGCAATCCCGGCAGGATTCGAGATTGAAGTGCGCCCGAGAAGCGGACTTGCGGTGAAACACGGAATAGGTATCATCAATTCTCCCGGCACAATAGATGCGGATTACCGCGGCGAGATAATGATAGCGGTAATCAACCACGGGAAAAACAGTTACACTTTCAGGCGCGGCGACAGGATCGCGCAGATGCTGGTAAAAAAGGTATATCAGGCTGAAATTGAGATCGCGGAACAATTGGAAGAGACGGTACGCGGCAAAGGCGGTTTCGGCCATACCGGATTATGATATGAAAAAAAAGATTTCCTCTCCTGAAGCAGGCAAGTCGTCCGATATCACCCTGTGCATGCTGTCCAGCGGAAGCAAAGGCAATTCCATTTATATTTCGGACGGCGCTACCTCTGTTCTCATAGATGCCGGATTATCCGGTATTGAAATTGAACGGAGGATGAAATCAAAGGGGCTTTCACCTGAAGATCTCGACGCGATTGTCGTATCCCATGAACATGCCGACCATATTCATGGAGTCGGAGTTCTTTCCCGGCGTTTTGCCGTACCTGTTTATATAAGCCGCAAAACATATAAAGCCGCGTCACCGTTTCTCGGCAAAATCGAAGAAGTCATAACCTTCGAATGCGGCTTTGGCTTCAAGATAGACAACGTTTCTTTTCACCCTTTTTCAGTATCTCATGACGCTGAAGATACATCCGGTTTTACTGTTTCGAAAAACAGCACGAAAATCGGAATCGCAACAGATCTTGGAATTGCAACCACAATGGTAAAAGAGCATCTTAAGAAATGTTCCATACTGGTTCTGGAAGCCAATCATGATCCTGACATGCTTGCAAACGGCCCGTATCCGTGGCCTTTAAAGCAGCGAATCAGAAGCAGGACAGGCCATTTGTCAAACGAGGAATCAAGAGCTCTGTTGCAGGAAATTCAGCACGACAACCTTGCACATGTCATACTCTCCCATATAAGCGAGACAAACAATACTCCCGAAACAGCAATGAGGGTTGTCGGTCAGGCCATGACATGCCGCGGCGCCAAGCTTGATGCTGCGAGTCAGTATGAAGCCGGGGATCTTATCCGTATACAGGAGAGATGACAGGCTCTCTATCTGCTTTTAAGACCTTGAATCCATTCCTTTATTTCTGCTTCTTCGTACTCTTCCTGGTTGACTGTAAGCTCAATATTAAGAGCGAGTCCGGCATGTTTTTTTATTTCATCTCCGATCTGAAGCGCAATGTGATCCACTCGTGTTTTCTCCAAATCCGCAGCGGCATTTTTCAAAGCTTCGGCAAGAGATACGCTCAGATCCATTTTATCCGTTTTGAACGCGGGGTTCATTCCGTTTGCGGCGACTTCTTCTGCAACATGCGCAAGCTGTTTCATTTTTGTCATTGAAAAATCCATTATTTGCCATCCCAGCTTCGCGTCTTTCTGAAAAACCCAGGCATTCCTTATGCCCTGAAGCATCTGGGTGTATTTGTTTTTTATGATTTCCTGCAAGCGGCTTATAAATTCAGGAGGGAGCTTCTTCCCGGCCCCCGGTTTCCCGGATGCTTCATCAGGTGTCAGCTTATTTAAAATTTTATTGAACTTTCCGGCGTGCACATCGGATTCCCATGCCTCCCTTTCAAGAACCCGCCTGATATGCGGATCTTGTACCCTTCCGGCTTCTTCCTTATAATGGGGTATAAGCTTTTTTTCGTAATCAACATAGGATTTGAACATTGTTGAGCGGTTTGCAGGATCAAAAGGATAGGGAGCCGGTTTCATATCCGGTTCTCCGCCAAGCTGCCCGATAATCATTCCAAGCCAGTGCATATGCCACATCTCTTCCCTTGCGCGCGAAAGGAGGCTTGCGCCTATTGGAGTATCCTCTCCTTCCTGGTAGCCATGAACAATGTATCTGAGGACAGCCGCATGTTCGTCCGCAAGGTCTCTGTTTAACATCCGAATCAATTCTTTATTATCCATCTTGAAATTTCTCCTTTGTTTTTATGTAAAACTTAAAATCGCCCTGTTGATTATATCGTAAAAAGTCCAAATTCGGACGGCAACTAAGCAATCCGTCGATTTTTTTCTTGTTTATCTCCACAGCCTGTTTATTTGAAAAGAATAACATGATCCTGACAGCAATTATACACCTGAAATAAAATCAATATCAAGCTTTCTGCCGTATCCGGACTATTATCTCTGAAAAATTGCCGAAATGGTTTTGATAAATATGCATGATCACCCTGTAATATACTCAATCGAGGAAGTATGACCAGTAGGGCGGATGAGGAACACCTTTTACATTTAGTGCGATCGTTGGGGACGTCCCGGATATTCCTCACGAACCAGATATTCGTGGAGCCGAAGGACAGGTTAAGGGCAAGGGCGTCATCACGAGAGGGTATCTGGAGACAAAGCGCAGCGGAAGGCTTCCCGAAGGTAAGTTTAAATAATGAGAACGTTCTTTCAATTACAGGGGGCGAGGAAACTACAGAAGTAAAGGGCGTCCCGGACTCGTTCATGGCCGATGTGGTAACAGTTTAGTCCTTTTGCAATTATTTTTGCTAAAAAATAAAATAAAGCTGGAGTACCGGCTTTTTTTATGGTTTTATAAGTGAGTAGAAATACTCACAACAATAAGGAGCCCCTATGCAAAGATTGCAACTTCTCAAAAAACGACAGGGCCAATATAGGGGACGTCTTAAACTATTAAACTTGATTAACGCCCGGAAGTATCGGGGCCCTTTATATTTAAAGTTTTATATATCGATCAGGCAATATCCTCCAACATCCGACATTTGCTCAATTTTA
>JAUYEO010000037.1 GCA_030689795.1 Desulfobacterales bacterium
CAATCAGTATGGCGGGCGGACTTGCAGCGTGGAACTTCAATTCAGAAGGAGAGACATATGAAAGAAGACCACACTTCCTATTTTAAGAAATTCAAAGAAAATAAAGGATTTTCGACTATTGAGCTTATGATAGTTGTTGCAATTCTCTCCATTCTTTCGCAAATCTCGTTCGATTTGTATGCCGATTACAAAGCGAAGGCTTATAATGCTGCAGCAATTAGCGACGCCAGACAGTTGGTGAGCGTGGTTGTAAACGGTTTAATCTCCTACGATGATGTGGATTACACCCATGATGAGAACGATGACAATCGAATAGGCGCTTTTGACACTGACGGAAATCCAAGGCCTCCAGTGCTAATCTTGTCTAAAGGCGTCAAGGCAAAGATAGATTTTACTAATGATGATACAGGCGTTTTTGTGGATGCTAAATTTTATAGCGTGGGGGGGACAGGGGATTCGTCTACAGATAGCGGGAGAAGAGAATTCACATGCTATGTCGATGAGGAAACAGGGGAGTCTTACTTCTCCCTGGATTAATCCGTCGTTCAAAAATAACCGTAACATTGAAATGCCGTGACAGGCATAAGGAGCCGTAACAAAATGGTCAGAAATGTAATTGTTGTTTTGTAACGGCTCCTAACAAAATGGTCAGAAATGATTTCGTAACGGCTCCTGATCGTTGCAGCTTAAACAATAATTGAAAATATACTATTTAATAGGGCATCTGATTTTTGCCCCGATGTTTATGCTTTTATCGGATTTTGTTACAAGGACAGATGATGTTGTCTGTTCGGTGTAAAGCACAAAAACTTTACCGAAGTCAACCGGATTCAGGTATGTTTCCTCTTTGATGTCCGGAGAGATATTTTTCTTCTCCTGATAAAATATGCTGTAGAACTGCCCAGGTTTCACGCCGTCTGTTTCACCTTTATCTATGAAAGCGACTGTGTTATCGCCTATTATTGCTCTCTTTTCTTCCGAAGCTATTACAGTTCCTTCAATTCCTTTTACGCTTTCAATAACGGGTATCTGTGAAGATTTCGGCTTATAAGGCATCAAAAGATCAGTAAGTGCAATTTCCTTGAAGGATTTTATGACCTCAGCAATAACATAGAGAGGCTCTATTTTTTTTATTTCGACGATGCCTGTCAGGTAATGCTGATATCCGATTAACGCTTCTGTTTCTTTATTTATCAGGGGCTCAAGAGTCCGGTATACAATATATTTTGTTCCGGGTGTAAAATTTGAATTGCTTTCAGGCTTTATGTATAAAAGATCCCCGACGCTTATCAAAACTTTGTCATCTTTGACTTTAAATATTGAACCATCAGGAGCAACCAGCTCTTTCCTTATAAAGCCTACGCTGTCAATAGCGGGATAATTGTAATATATTACATCTTTTTTACCGGATTCCTTTGCCTGTGCGATAACTTTATTCTCTTCCGGTTTTTGCTTTGCTTCCACGATCAGATCCGTTTCCTTATTGTAGAAAAGACGAAGCCGTTCACCGGGATTAATAATATGAGGATTTGCAATATGCCTGTTTTCTTTCCAGAGTTCGGGCCATAACCACGGAGAATCTGAAAATCGCTTTGAAACATCCCAGAGAGTGTCTCCTTTCTGCACCGTGTAATAAACCCCGATTTCATGTTCAAGGGTCTCCCTGCTTTCCTGGGCAGAAAGTCCGGCTGGAAGAATGATTAATGAGGTCAATATGCAAATAAACGCCAACAAATTATAATACTTTGAAATATTCCGCATAAGATGCCTCGATTTGTTTTGCAGGTTAAATAATAGTTGTTTCCGTTTCCGTGCTGTTAATTAAGATTTTCGGTTAGTATTACAAATAGTTGTTAGTCTGAAACTGTTTTTTTGTCAAGCATTTAAACAAAAAGCCCCTGTGCATAAAAACACAAGGGCTTTTTGTATTACGGTAGGGTGTTATATTTAAATTACATCATTCCGCCCATTCCGCCCATTCCACCCATTCCACCGTGGCCGCCACCACCACCGGGCCCTTCCTGTTTTGGTTCGGGCTTATCTGCGATCATGGCTTCTGTCGTAAGCATAAGGGATGCAACGCTTCCTGCGTTTTGAAGTGCAAAACGAACAACTTTAGTCGGGTCTATAACGCCTGCTGCAATCAGATCTTCAAAAGTATCTGTTTCGGCGTTATATCCGAAAGAACCTTCGCCCTTCTTTACCCTGTCAATTACAACAGACCCCTCCGCGCCGGCATTATTGGCTATTTGCCGCAGCGGTTCTTCAATCGCCCGCATAACTACCTTTACGCCGAGCTTCTGTTCCGACTTGATCTTGATTTTCTCCAGAGCATCGAGGCAGCGAACCAGCGCTACTCCGCCTCCGGGAACGATACCTTCTTCAACAGCAGCGCGGGTTGCATTCAATGCATCTTCAACGCGGGCTTTTTTCTCTTTCATCTCTGTTTCGGTTGCAGCGCCGACATTGATAACGGCAACACCGCCGATCAATTTGGCAAGGCGCTCCTGAAGTTTTTCGCGATCGTAATCGGAAGTAGTTTCTTCAATCTGTGCGCGTATCTGTTTTACGCGGCCTTCAAGGGCAGAGCGTGAGCCTGCGCCGTCGACGATTGTAGTATTATCCTTGTCTATTACAATACGTTTTGCCTTGCCGAGGTCTTCAAGGGAGATACTCTCAAGCTTGATTCCAAGGTCTTCGGATACAACCTGGCCGCCTGTAAGAATCCCGATATCTTCAAGCATTGCCTTTCTTCTGTCGCCAAAACCTGGAGCTTTTACGGCTGCTACATGCAGGGTTCCTCTCAGCTTGTTGACAACCAGAGTTGCAAGAGCTTCGCCGTCAATATCTTCTGCTATAATAAGAAGCGGTTTGCCCATTTTTGCAATTTTCTCAAGTATGGGGAGAAGATCTTTCATGTTGCTGATCTTTTTTTCGTTGATAAGAATATATGTGTCATCAAGAGATACGGTCATTTTTTCAGGGTCGGTTACGAAGTACGGAGACAGATATCCGCGGTCAAACTGCATTCCCTCAACAACCTCAAGGGTTGTATCCATGCTTTTGGCTTCTTCCACCGTGATAACGCCTTCTTTTCCGACCTTGTTCATTGCTTCGGCTATGATGTTTCCGATAGTCTCATCATTATTTGCCGAGATTGTGCCCACCTGCGCTATTTCACGCTGGTCTTTGGTCGGTTTGCTCATTCTGTGGAGTTCTTTAACAGCCACTTCAATGGCTTTATCAATGCCTCGTTTTATTGCCATCGGGTTGTTGCCGGCCGCAACAAGTTTCTGCCCTTCTTCATAAATGGCTCTTGCAAGAACAGTTGCTGTGGTTGTTCCGTCACCGGCCATGTCGCTTGTTTTGCTGGCAACTTCTTTAACCATCTGGGCGCCCATATTTTCGAACCTATCTTCAAGTTCAATTTCTTTGGCCACAGTAACGCCGTCTTTTGTGACCGTTGGTGATCCCCATGATTTTTCAATAACAACATTTCTTCCTTTCGGGCCGAGAGTAACAACAACCGCATCGGCAAGAGTCTGCACGCCCTTTAACATCGCTTCACGGGCTTTCATATCGTATTTAATAACTTTAGCACCCATATTGATCTATCCTCCATTTATATGTTTGTCGTAAATAAATTACAATTATTCAATTATTCCCAGCACGTCATCTTCCCGCATAATAAGATATTCATCGCCTTCGATCTTAACCTCTGAGCCGGAATATTTGCCGAACAGGATTCTATCGCCTTTCTTAATATCGAGCGGAATCTTTTTGCCGTCTTCCCCGACCTTCCCGTTTCCAACAGCAATAACTTTTCCTTCAGCCGGCTTTTCCTTGGCCGTATCAGGAATAATAATCCCGCCTTTTGTGGTTGTCACTTCATCGACACGCTTCACCAAAATCCGATCATGTAATGGTCTTAGCTTCATGGTTCAAATTCTCCTTTTGATTTTTTCAGATTTACAACTGTTTATTTTTAATAGAAATCGGTTATTATTATAATTGGATTATCCAACTGAATCATGCATTGCGGATTTGGAGCCACCCCCCTTCAAAAAAATAAAAAACTGACTTTTAGTGTTCAATTTTTTGATCTTATGTGATACCCTTTATCTTAAACAATTGTAACCACACATTCCTGTTTGTAAAGGGATGCATTCGAATTATTTAATAAATCTCTGATTTGAATTTAATTTATTAAGTTCAGGTTTGTCCCAAAATAAAATACGACAGACTACTCTGATGTTTTATCGGTGCTTTTATCCGGTTTCTTTGAATCAGATGTTTCCCCGGTCTTTTTGGGAGGAGTCGAAGAGCTTTGGGATCTGCTTGAATAGTCTGTTGCATACCAGCCACTTCCTTTAAGCTGAAAGCTGTTATGAGATATTAGCTTATGCAGTTTTCCAGAACAAAACCTGCATTTATTAAGCGGCTTATCTGAAAACTTTTGTATAGCTTCTTCAATTTCGCCGCATTTTGCGCATCCATATTCATAAATGGGCATAAACGATTTCCTCCTGAATTTCATAAAACACCGGCATATATACGGGGCATTTTATCTTATAAAAACATATATTACTAATATATAGTCAGCATGGCATGGTTGTCAAGAAAATGAACCGATTTTGTTTGCCGGCTATGCGCCTTGCAAATGCAATTCATCAAATTTATCAACAGAGATGAGCCATTTGTCGTAAAATTTAAGAACATTTGAAAGCCCGGGCAATTTGACAGATTTGAGTATTTCATGTGTGTTGTTGTGAACCCTTGTTTCTTCCGCTAATTTTTCTTCATGCGATGCGTTAAAGTTCTGAAGAAAATCACCGAATCTTACAATATGGATAAGTTCGTGAGTAATAATGTAAAGTGCAAAAGGGCAAAGCTTTATTGCGGGCGATTTCTTGATAACCGAAAGTATTGAGTTGTCCTGCAGGCATATTTTATAGAAATCATATGTGGAAGAACCGAGTGAGGAGTCTTTGGGTTGAGCCTTGTACCTTATTATCTGGGCGAACGGTCCACTGACAATCTCATCGGGTGAAAGATCGGCCAGTGTTTTTATATCGTACCGCCTGCGAAGCCACTGACTGGCGGATATCTTGTGATAATCGCTTACAAGTTCTTCCGCCATTTCAGCGGCCTTGTTGACGATTTGCAATTGTTTCCCGTTAAATTTTTGAAGTTTTTCAAGATTGCGCATAATTATATATAACACATTTGATTCTTAAAAATATATGTCAAAAACAAATATCGTCAATTTTTAGATAATTTATGAAGGAAGCTCTGATGTGTTTGAAAAAAGCCCATTATACAGGGCGCGTGTGGTTCGACAAGCTCACCATGACATTTATGGAGCCTGTCCTGAGCAAAGTTAAAAAAGATGAAGGGCAACTTAAAACAAAATGACTTTTTACTTCGCCTGCAAAAATAAATATGGACAAATATAAAACAATAATGTTAGTAAAAAAATTTGTTAGGAGCCGTTACGAAATAACTGTTACTTTCTGAACCATTTCGTTACGGCTCCTTATGCCGTTCTTGTCATTTAAATGGTACGGTTATTTTATTCCAACGGCTTAGTCAGGCAACAAATTATTCAGGAGGTGATCTGTTGGGTAGCGTAATTAAAAAGCGAAGGAAAAAAATGAGAAGGCATAAGCATAAAAAGCTGTTAGCCCGTACAAGACATCAGAGAAGAAAAGGTAAATAAAGCTACCTGCAGTCTCTATTATTTGGATGTAAATAAAGCACCTGCGACTTTTGTGCCGGTGCTTTTTTATTTTATTAAAGGTTAGGAGCCGTTACGAAATAACCTGCACTTTTTTTGATCCTTTCGTTACGGCTCCTTATGCCGTTTTTGATGTTCGGATGACTACTTTATTTTTTTTACAGCGGCTTATCTTATTTTGAATATCCTTTAAGGTATTTGAACAACTCGGAATCTGTGGACAGAACAAGGGAGCTGTCTTTATCGAGCGATTCGTTGTAGAGTTCAAGTGTCTTTGTAAAGGAATAGAAAGACGGATCTGCCCCGAATGCCTGCGCGTATATTTTTGTAGCTTCCCCATCCGCCTTTCCTTTTAGCTCCTGAGCCTTTCTATATGCTTCCGAGGTTATGCGTTTCAAATCACGTTCTTTTTCTCCGGTTATCTTTTGAGCTTCACCATGCCCTTCCGAGCGGAATTTTTCCGCTATCTGTTTCCGCTCGGCTATCATCCGGCCGTACACCGATTCTCTGACCTCCTTTACATAATTGATACGCTTGATTTTGACATCAACAAGTTCGATGCCGAATTGTGCCAGTTTGGGTTGCGCCTGTTCGAGAATGCTTTTCATGATCACTTCTCTTCCGGCCGAAATACTTAATGAAGATTGAAACTCTTTTTTTACATTTTCCATTCCAATTTCAAACGTGTCGAGCTCTCTGTTGCTCTTTCTGACTGTTTCTATAAGCCTGTAAGATGTAATGAAGTTTCTGACGGCAGGATCGATTATGTCGTCAAGCCGACCGAGAGCGCTGACTGTGTTGTTGACGGTCTGAAAAAATTTAACCGGATCCACTATTCTCCATCTGGCGAATGTATCAACCCAGATGTATGTTTTATCCAGAGTGGGTATCTGGCCAGGATTGCCGTCCCACTCCATAAGGTTTTTAGGAAAATAATTGGCTTCCTGTATAAGAGGAATTTTAAGGTAAAGTCCCGGTTCTCTTTTAGGGGACCCGATGACTTTTCCAAATTGTGTAATAACAACCTGTTCGGTCTCATCAACTATAAAAGCGGAACCGACTGTAAGAATAATTGCAATGATGCATGCGATTAGAATAAAGCTTTTATTTTTCATTTTTTACAGCACCTGTATATTTTTCAAGATTTAGAAAAGGCAAAAGATTCTTCTGGTCGGCATCTATTATATATTTGTTCCCAAGTTTTGGAAGAAGCTCTTTCAGCATTTCAAGATACATCCTTCTTTTAGTAACGTCTTTTGCCTTGACATATTCATTGTAAAGGGAGGTGAATCTCGAGGCATCGCCCCTTGCGCGGTTTACCCTGTCTAAAGCATATCCTTCTGCTACCCTGATCGTTCTTTCAGCTTCTCCCTTTGCTTCGGGTATCGACTTGTTATATGCCTCCCTGGCTTGATAAATTAATTTTTCTTTTTCCTGAACTGCCTGGTTTACCTCATTAAAAGACTGCTGAACAGGTTCAGGCACGTTTGTTTTTTCCATTTCTATTGTTACAATGCTTATTCCGGACTCGGATTTATCGAGTTCGACCTGAAGAACGCGTTTGGCTTCATCCGCGATTTCTCCGCGTTTGCTTATGACTTCATTGATACTTCTGTCTCCTATAACAAGCCTCATTGCCGCTTCGGACATGTCGGAGAGCAAAGCATTAACATCCTTGATTTTAAATAAATAATTATACGGATCATTGATTCTGTAATGCACGATCCACGGAACAAGGGCAACGTTGAGGTCTCCCGTAAGCATGAGAGATACGCTTTCGCTGCCGTCTTCAGTTGCAAAACGCTGTTTTTCTCCGGGCCTCATCGAGTTGAAACCAAACTCCTGCTTGTATACCCGCCTTACCTTTACCTTTGTGACTTTTTCTATGCCTGCCGGCATTTTGAAATTCAGGCCGGGCTGACCGGTTCGGACATATTGCCCGAACCTTTGAACTACGCCTACCTCGTCCACTCCGACAGTATAAATCATTGATGAGGCAACAAACAAAGCGAAGAAAATGAGTATTGTCAGCGGAAGCCCCGGAAGATTAAACTTTGAAAATTTATTAATAAAATTTTCAAATTGAGGCGGAATCCCTTTTTTGCCTTGCTGCTGTTCCTTAAGTTTTTCCCAGTCCCAGCTCATTGCTATTAATCCTTAATATTTACAGGTTATTCAAATGTTTTTTTGAGATCCATACCTGACAGTAATTAACGGTCCCCTGATAAACAACAAAAATTTCCGGCAAGAGATAATCTTTTCTGTTGATAAGCAATTGCTCAAAATGTTAGAAGCTTGATTTACATAATTCATTAATTTTATATCTTTATCTAATTTACGCATCAGTTCAAGTCAAGCAAAATAAGAGACAGTGTGGTTGCAGGGGAAGCCGGACCTGTTTTACGAGTGCTATGTTACACGGATAAGCCGTTGTAACACAAAATAACTGTAACGTTGGAATTTTGTGACCGGCATAAGGAGCCGTAACGAAATGTTCAAAAATGTAATGGTTATTTCGTAACGGCTCCTAAGGTATTATTATGGATGGAGTAAAAAAAAATACAGATGACTTTAAGCATATCGGGAATATACTCTGCGATGTTTTAAATACGTTTCGTCTGGATCCGGATCTGGAACTGACCGGTCTTTTTAGCCTGTGGGACGATGTTGTGGGAGAGGCTGTAGCAAAAAACGCCAGACCGGCAGGGTTCAAAGGGAAAATACTTCTTGTGCATGTCGGCAGTTCTGTCTGGATACAGGAGCTTCAATATTATAAAAAGGACATGATAAGAAAGCTGAATGAAGCGCTCGGAAAAGAACTCGTTTCTGATATTAAATTCAAGATAGGGCCTGTTTGATTATGGACTCACTGACGTCCGACGCTTTTTTTAACGGTAATATCCGAATTAAGCAGAACAAGACAGGATACCGTTTTTCAATAGACGCGATATTGCTTGCCGCTCATGTTGATACTCATCCGGGTGACAGAGTTATTGATATAGGAACAGGATGCGGCATTATTGCTCTTATGCTCGCGTACAGGAATCCTGAAATTAAAGTGTATGGAATCGAGATTCAGAAAAGTCTGTCGGTCCTTGCTGCTCTTAATGTGAAGAATAATAATATGGAAGACCGGGTTGAAATTATCTGTGCAGACGTCAAAGATTTGAAAAAAAGCGTGATTTCAGGGCCGGCCGATATTGTCGTATGTAACCCTCCGTACAGGAAGGCAAAATCAGGAAGAGTCAATCCGGACAATCAGCGGGCGTTTGCGAGGCACGAGATAAAAATTACTCTTCCAGATGTTATTAAAACAGCGGGAGGTTTATTGCGGGTTTCAGGAAAGTTCATAATGATTTATCCTTCCGAACGCACAGCCGATATAATTACGCATATGCGATTATCAGGAATTGAACCGAAGTATTTAAGGTTTATTTACTCAAAAAAGAACGCGGAATCGAAACTTGTAATTGTCGAAGGTGTAAAAGGGGGTCATCCCGGCGCAACGATAGCCCCACCTCTTGTAATCTATCGTGATGATGGCTCTTACTCTGATGAGGTCGGCAGGATGTTTATTCCATAGCTTATGACAATTTATTTAAAACCTGGCCTGTTATAACCTTAGGATAAAAATAAGTCGACTTTCTCGGCATTATTAATCCTTCGCCTGCAATTTCCCGAACCTGCTCAATCTTTGTCGGATTGAGAATAAAAGCAATATCATACCTGCCTGATGAGATATTTTCCATTGCTTCTTTATCAGAGCTTGAGTAGGCAATAAGTTTTTCATTGTCAAAGCCTGCCTGATCAATGCCGAGGATTTCCATGAGTATGAGCTTTGTAAGTACGGTAACATCAAGATTCATTAATGTTTCGGAAAATTCGTTTCCGTATTTTTTCCCCATGATACCGGCCTTGAGTGACAGAATGTAAAAACTATTGCTGTTTTTCAATAACACTCCGATTTTATTTGTTGCTCCTTCAGCTCTGAGAGATGAAATAAATAAAGATCGTGTTTTTTCCGGCTCATTTTTATCGGCTTCAACTGCTGTGATGTCAAAGTACTCGGAAGCTTTTTGAATAAAATCCAAAAGATTTGAATCATTGACGCTGGTCAGCAAGCGATGGGCGGGGAGAATAATCAGCCCCGGATCTTCCATGCTGCAAAGATACATCATTATAAAGTTGGCCGGATGGTCCGAAGAGAACTGCGGGTTATTCTTTGATTCCCATTCCCTGTAGTTCAGTGCTGTTTCATATCTGTGGTGTCCGTCCGCTATATAAAGAATTTTATCTGTGAAAGACGCCGAAATGCTTTTTGTGATATCCGGGTCGGTTATTTTCCAGAGCCTGTGCCTGTGACCTTTATCGTCTGTGAAATCTGAATCGGGAGATCGCGAATGAATTTTATTTTTGAGTATATTCAGGGCATCTACTTTGCCCGAATAGAGGGAAAAAACAGGGCTGAAATTGGCACGGCAGGCTTTCATTAACTGAAGCCGTTCCGACTTGATTTTTGAATACGTTTTTTCGTGTGGGAGTATTACCCCTTTTTCAAAAAGCTCAAGCCTTACCAGAGCTATAAGGCCAAAACGCTTTATTGATATCCCATCAACCGTAAACTCCAAGGAAGTTATGTAAAAAGCGGGGATTCTATCCTGGATTAGAATATCTTTTGAAATCCACTCGTTAAAAAAGCCCGCAGCCCGCGTATACCGGTTGTTCTTTTCATTGTCATTTACCGTTTCATTTCCGAGTATAAGACGGATTATATTTTGCGGATGCTTTTTATGAAAACTGAGCTGCTCATCTTTAGAGATTACATCATAAGGGGGTGTTGCGACATCCGCCAGATTGATTATTTTTTCAGGGTTATAAAGAATCCCGTTGAAGGGGGTGACTTCCACCATGATTATTTTTCCTTCCTTCTTTGATAAAAAATGATGGGAACTGATACTAGAAAGAATGTGACAGTTCAAGTTAAAAGATGCCTATTTAAAAATTATATTAATGAAGCCGTTGTTCAAAAATAGCCGTAATATTTCAATGTTGTGACCGGCATGAGGTGCCGTAAGCCGTGACCGGCATAAGGAGCCGCAAGCCGTGACCGGCATAAGGAGCCGTAAGCCGTGACCGGCATAAGGAGCCGTAACAAAATAGTCAGAAATGTAATTGTTATTTTGTAACGGCTCCTAACAAAATAGTCAGAAATGTAATTGTTATTTTGTAACGGCTCCTAACAAAATGATCAGAAATGTAATTGTTATTTTGTAACGGCTCCTAACGAAATGGTCAGAAATGTAATGGTTATTTTGTAACGGCTCCTAAGAACCGGCGTTTTTTTGGAACTGCTGAAACCCGGAAAAAATGCGTTGTATATGTGATAAAAAGAATGTAAAGAACTCCATTGACAGCCGACGTCCAAACGTTATATTGAAACCACCGTTAAGATACTGAGGGTTAAAGGAGAGGTGGCCGAGCGGCTGAAGGCCCCGCTCTCGAAAAGCGGTATCCTGTCAAAAACGGGATCGTGGGTTCAAATCCCACCCTCTCCGCCAGTAAGTTATATCGGATTGCTGTGCGAGCTTGAATAACTCTCATACCCCGACATGGGTTTAAATCTGATGTAAACTAAGGTTTCAGTGTAAGATTGATGGACGTATTACGAGTTCATCAAGAGTGGAAAAACGGCATATATTTTGGTTTGATTTGTTATTGGAGAGATGTCCGAGCGGCTGAAGGAGCACGACTGGAAATCGTGTGTGCTGCCAAAAGCGGCACCGAGGGTTCAAATCCCTCTCTCTCCGCCAAAAATTGGTTTCTGGTCTGAAGTCCCCGGCATAGCAAAAGGGAAGTTATTCAGAGCTCTCGAAGCAATGGTCATCACAGGAAAATATTATCATGTCCTATCTCGTTTTTGCCCGCAAGTATCGTCCTCAAACTTTTGATACCGTTACAGGCCAGGAGCATGTTACCCGGACTTTAACCAATGCAATACTGGCCGGCCGGGTTGCGCATGCCGTCCTTTTTTCCGGCCCCAGGGGTACCGGGAAAACGACGGTTGCCCGCATACTGGCAAAAGCCATGAATTGTATAAATGGCCCGACTCCAGCTCCATGCAATGTATGCAGGTCGTGTACCGAGATTACTTCGGGGATTTCAGTTGATGTGCTTGAAATAGACGGGGCATCAAATAATGGGGTTGAGAATGTCCGGGACCTCAGGGATAATGTCAAATATAAACCTGCATACAGCAAATATAAGATTTATATAATAGATGAAGTCCACATGCTCAGCACACCTGCGTTTAATGCGCTGTTAAAGACCCTTGAGGAGCCCCCCCCTCATGTCATGTTTGTCTTCGCAACAACAGAGCCTCACAAGATTCCGGTAACCATCTTATCAAGATGCCAGAGGCATGATTTTAAAAGGATCAGACTTGATTTGATTACGGGACAGATGGCTTCTATTTGCGGAAAAGAAGGTGTTGCAGTTTCAGATGAGAGTCTGCTGTCGATTGCCCGGGCGGCCGGGGGCAGCATGAGGGATGCCTTAAGCCTTCTTGATCTTGTTTTGAGCTGTTCTGATGGTCCGGCTACCGACGAGAATTTGCGTAATATTCTTGGTATTGTCGACAGAAGGATAATTTTTAAGATTTCCGAAGCTATCCTGAGCTCGGATATCAATGTGCTTCTCGACTCTCTTGATGATCTCTATGAAAACGGCCATAATATTAAAGAACTCTATTCGGATATTATTGAGCATTTCCGGAATCTGCTTGTCGTAAAAATTGACAAAAATGTAAATAAGCTCATTAATTTACCTTCTCATGAAATAGACCTGATGAAAGAACAGGTAAAGGATGTTCCGTCAACCTTTTTAAACCAGATTTTTGATCTTCTTTACAGGGAAGAACCGGCTGTGAGGTTTTCGCCGAATCCGAAACTCTCCCTTGAAATGGTTTTTTTCAGCATGTTTCAGATAAAGCCTGCGTTGCCGATCGATCTTCTTATAGAAAAAATCGACGGGCTCAGACAGAAGCTTCCTGTAACACGCAGGAATAAAATTTCTGAAGCGGGGACCGTTTACGGAAATGATGCGAATGAATATTTAAAAACCGGGATATCTGAAAAGGCTGTTGACCCTTATAAAAATGGAGGATATGAGGCCTGTGATAAAAAGCCTCAAACGGCAAGTACCCTTGAAGAAAGCAATGATTTTATCAAAACATGGGAAAGACTGTTTGCGGTTATTTCCGAAAAATATCCCTCGCTTGCTGCAAATATGACAAAATGTTCGATCAGAGCAATAGCCGGAAACAGACTTGAGATAGAAGTTAATGGGAATGGTTTCAATTTGAGCAGGATTAAAAACAGTAAAAACATTGAGATATTAAAGAAGGTATGCTTGGAGTTTTTTGGGAAAAAGATCGAGATTGTTCTTGAAGAAAAGAAAACGGCTGAAGGTGAAACAGGCCCAAAAAAAACCGAATCGAACCAATTAATAAATGAAGCGCTGAATAATCCTCTTGTCACTGATGCAGTAGAAATTTTTCAGGGCAGGGTGCTGGATGCAAAGATTTTATAGGAGGAATTCTTAATGAAGGGAATCGGGAATATGATGAAGCAGGCCCAGAAGCTCCAGGCCGGCATGGTCAAGCTGCAGGAAGAGCTGGCTTTAAGAACTGTTGAAGCAGCTTCCGGAGGAGGCATGATAAAAGTTCAGGCAAACGGTAAACAGCAGATCGTTTCCATACGGATAGAAAAAGAGGTTGTTGATCCGAACGACGTGGAAATGCTTCAGGACCTCATTCTTGCTGCCGTTAACGATGCTCTGTCCAAATCCCAGGAGATGGTTTCCCAGGAGATGAGCAAACTAACCGGAGGCATCAGTATCCCGGGACTTATGTGATTTTTTTGATGCGGAATTTCCCGTCCGACCATCATATTTGATGATATCGTAAAAAGCCGAAATATGCTCACTTAATGAGCTTTTTGGGGATTTTTAAATGACTTCGCTAAATCACAAGAACTCGGGCTAACGCCCTCAAACAGCTTGTGATTTTTAACGCTCAGTTCTTTAAAAATCTA
>JAUYEO010000041.1 GCA_030689795.1 Desulfobacterales bacterium
TGATGGGAGTATTATCCCTCTGCTATTGCCGTATCTTCCGACACGGTTTAAGAGGGCAGGGGAGGCGAACATGTTTGTTACGCCCTGATTGATGACCGCTTCGATTATTTTTTCCGGATTAACAAGGGCCGGTTTCGTTGGATCCATATCGGGAATAACTGCCGTCATTCCTATGGCAGGATCGAAAAGGGCAAAGAGGGGAAATGTCGGGAGATCAATTTCATCGGATGTTATGCCAAAATGATCTTTGATGTGGCCTACCTGGGCATCGAAATTGCCGTGCGTATATACCGCGCCTTTAGCAGGCCCGGTGCTGCCGGTAGTAAAAAGTATGGCTGCCGTATCGTTTCTTTTTGTCATTGCCTGAGGATATGATTCCTTCGCTTCCGTTCTTATCTTGTCAAGGGTATGCCCCCCCCAGAATAAGCGCCGTCCCACTGTTATCCATACTTTGACTGTTTTGAAGAAACCGGGGAATAATGTCCTGAGCACATGGGCAAGTGGTATTCCGATAAAAGCTTCAGGCCTGGTTGATTTAAGGCAGGAAAGCATTCTCTTTATACCCATGCCGGGATCAACCACTACTGGGACTGCGCCGGTTTTAAAGAGGGCGAAAGCAAGGGCAAAGAAATCAGGCCCGGGTTTTACCATCAGGACGGTTCTTGTCCCCTGATTTATACCAGCTTTATTAAGCCCGTGAGCTATCAGGTCCGATTCCCGGTCAAGCTGAAGAAAAGTAAGATGGGCATAGGCGATACGGCCGTTTTTATCCCGTGAAACAGGATAGACAACAGCTCTCTTATATGGCTGAATTTCCGCCATTCTTTTGAGATGAGAAGATACGTTTACAAAATCATCATCTGGCTCTTGCATAGCACCTTTACAAGTCCATCAAAGCATATGTCTTTTTAAAAAGTCCTTAATAATAAAAGATATCTTTTCAGGTTCATCTTCCAGCACGTAATGCCCTGCATTTTCAAAAAGATGAGTTTCGGCCTTTGGAAAGCGTTTCTGCCATTCGGCAAGATAATTTTCCGTGAATACGAAATCATGCTTACCCCAGCAGATGAGCAAAGGAATATCCGCAAGCTTGTGCAGGTTATCATCAACATACTTAACGGTATCATAGCTCGGATCATTCTTTCCAAGAGGAATATCCTGAACAAATCTTAAGGTTGCAATTCTGTTCCTCCATGAATTGTAGGGAGCAATCAGCCCCTTTTTGACGTCCTTTGAAAGACCCTTGTATGATGCCATGTAAAGAGCACTCTTTGCAAACAGGTTGAACCCGAGAACGGCAATTTTTGCAAGAGGGCTGATGTTGCGTATAATCCGCAATCTTAAAGGGATCTTCATTTTTCCGCCGGGCGGAAAGAAGGCCGCACTATTCATTACAACAACGGAGCATATTTTCTCAGGATTTTTTACCGCATATGCCATGCCTATCATCCCGCCCCAGTCATGGAGAATAAGAGAAATTCTGCCGGTTAATTTAAGCCGGTTGAGAAATAAATCCATATCTTCGACACGGCTTTTTAACCTGTAATCATAATCGGATGAATCAGGCTTTCCGGAAAGGCCGCAGCCTATATGATCGGGAGCTATTGCTCGGAATTCCGGCGACAGATCCTTTATGAGGGAGCGAAAATAGAAAGACCATGTCGGATTCCCGTGAATCATCAGAACAGGATTCCCCGAACCCTCGTCTATATAATGATATTTTATTCCTTTTATCTCCGTATAATTGGACTTAAACGGGTAAAGATGCTTTATGCCTGAAATATCGATATTCTTTTCGGTTACCATTTTATGCCAAGCATCAGACAATTAAGGCCGCTTCCTATTCCAAAAAAACCTACAAGGTCATCTTTTTCAAAAAATCCGCGCTCGGAAGCTATGGCGGCTGTAATCGGAAGGGATACAGTGCCGATATTCCCGAGATATTGATACGTGGTAAAGTCCTTTTCTTTTGGAATACCGAGCGATTCAAGAATCGTTTTCTGGTGCGCAGAGCCTACCTGATGGCATATAATCTTATCCGGTTTGCCTTCGGATAATGAGAGCTCTTTTTTGAATTCTTTGAATGTTTCCATTCCGAGCGTAACCCCGTTTTTCAGCACTCCGACCGAATCCGTTTCCATTACATGAAGCCCGCTTGCCGGTATCCCGGTATCGGGCCCCCACCTGCAAAGCTTATGATGTTCCGTTGCGTTTCTCGCTGCGCCTCCCAGCAGGCGGTGTTTACGCCCCGAAACCGATTCATCCGCAAGCAGTACGGCCGCTGCTCCGGAACCCCCTGTAAGGGTCGCAATGGTTTTCCTGAACATGTCCATGTTTCTTGTCTCAAGAAGGCGGTCTATTGTGCTGTCGACTATCTGGCGGGCCGATTCGCATGATACGACAAGGCCGGCTTTTATCTGGCCAAGCTCTATGGCGTTTGCGGTTTCAATAATGCCGTTTAAGATGCCGAGACATGCGTTTGAGATGTCAAATATATGAGCGCCGGGCGAAAGGCCGAGGCCGTCTGCAACAGCGCATGCCGTGGCAGGCTCAAGATTATCCCTGCATACTCCGCCATAAATAAGCATTCCGATATCTTCAACTGCAATATTAGAGTCGTCAATGGCTCTTCTTCCGGCTGATATCGCGCCCTCGCTCATCTTGAATCCCTCATCCCAGAAACGCCGTTCGCGTATGCCGGTTATCGTTTCAAGCCGGCCTTTCTGAAAATGGAGGGCGGCATAAAGAGGTTCAAGGCGCTTTTCAAGATCGTCTGATGTAATGACATTGGGCGCAAGCTCGTAACCGAATGATTCTATGTGAACTTTTGAATAGAGCATTTAATTTAAACTCCGCATTATTATTTGTTTGTAAAAAGTCAAAATATGCTCACTCAATGAGCTTTTTGGGGATTTTTAAATCACTTCGCTAAATCATCCGCCAGAATTATGGCGGATGATTTTTAACGCTCAGTAATTTAAAAATCTATTTCCCAAATATCTCAAATCCGTTCGCATATGACTTTTTACGAGACCGTCTTTATTGATAAGTTTGATAATACATATAGCAAGGGATATACCAACATTTAAATTTAATTTTATATTCTATAATTACAAGTTGTTAATGAGTTACACTCCGGAAGCGGAATGGCAGCAGGCATAAAAAAGAGAAAATATATTCCATGTGCAGATACCGAATAGGGAAAATTTTTCCCGTGTAATAAAAATATCTTGATATTCAGACCCGATTGTGTTTTATAGGGCGCACCTGAATAAGAACCACTGATTTTATTTTTGATTTAAGGGTGACAGTCTCGTTCATAAAGGCTCTTATGGGGTGCGAAGTTCGAAGTACGATGTGCGATATTCTAAGCAGGGGGGCTGTAATGGTTAATAAAGCTGGGGATAGTTGGCCGATAGTGCCGGTGCACACATCAAATAGTATCGCCATGCGAAAAGATTCTGCCGTTCGGTTTTCTTCGGAACGCCGTAATGAGTTGATCAACGATGAAAATAAGGTTCCGCCTGAAACATTTTACTTATGGGAAAAGGGAAAATTAATAGATATTTTTGCCTGATAGTTACTGCTCAGGTTTCCGGTTCAAACCCTTCCGCCTTTCTTCAGCCTTCAGCCCATCTGCCGAAGTAATTACTTTTCGGCAAGTCCTTCAACAATTCTTGCCGCTTTTTCTCTATCCAGAAAGGACAGAATAGCTCCGACGGTTTCCCCTTTCATCTGTGAAAGCAGCTCAACAGCGAAATTCTTATCAAGTTTTCCGATTACTTCGGCTGCACTCTGGGGTTTCATTGCCGAATAGACCTTTATCAGGTGTTTCATTTTCTGTCCGTCAATCGTTTCTTTTTTGGCCAAATCGTTTTTTATCTCCATCCTGAGCTGCGTCAGTTTTTCAATTTTACTGTCGATCTCACCTTTGATTGCTTTGAGATCCTCTTCCTGCGCTTTAAGTTCGGCTTTTTTTTGTACAAGCGATGTAACATCGACCGTTTTATCTTCCTGAACGGTTACCGGCCGGTCCGTACCGGCTTCTGCGGCTGTCTTCTTCTCCGCGGCCACGGCATTTGTGCTCCAGAATGCGGGATAAAGCTCCACCCGGAAGAGATAAAACGACACCAATATTATCTTCAGAACAAGCAAAGCTGCGAAAGCAATATAGGTCGATCTCTTCATAAGTTTATCCTTTTTATTCTGATGATGGCTGTTTCATCCATCTTTTTTTGTTCCTCTTTTCCTGATATCTCCTGATATCGGCCATGCTGAACTTCCTTTAACGTCTCCAATGTTTTTTTCTTAATTGATTCTTTTGTCAGCAGCATCCTGTGCGTTTGAACTTTCTCCTCCGTCTTTTTCAGGGCAAGACCGCCCGCTTCCTGTTCGTCGTTCAATCTCCGGAAATAATGATAATACAGCCGATACCGGGCGACATCCATTCCTTTCTCTTTTTCCCCGCCGCATTCGTCCGCCAGCTCTTTGCGTTTCGCGACTATCATTCTAATTGAATTCTCTTTCTTATGATACTCGTTTATGGCATCCATTAATTTTATCCGGGCCTTTGTTTCCAGATATTTTCTATAGCGTAATACTTTTTCAAGCCTGAAGGAAAACCGCTTCACTTCAATTCTCCCCGAACAGCAGTTTCAGCCGGGTAACGCTTTCGTCAAAACCTTCCTTTTGATAAATATCCTGCTGAAGGAATGTATTGAACTTCCCGATCATTTTTTTTGCATAATCGATGTTGGAGTCGCTGCCGTCTGCATATGCGCCGATGTTGATCAAATCCTCGGCATCTCTGTATGTGGAAATTGTTTTGACCATTTTTATTGCGCGGTCAAGGTGGTCCGATCCAACGATATCTTTCATCACTCTGCTGATACTTGCCATTACATCTATTGCCGGGTAGTGCCCTCGCTGTGCAATAGCTCTGGACAGCACAATATGCCCGTCAACAATGGAGCGAACGGCATCGGCTATAGGCTCATTCATATCGTCTCCCTCGACCAGCACGTTGTATATGCCAGTGATACTTCCTTTCTTCTCAATATTGCCGGCTCGTTCCAGAAGTTTCGGCAACTGACTGAAAACGCTTGGCGTATATCCTTTTGCGGTTGGAGGTTCTCCGGCCGCCAGGCCAACCTCTCTCAGTGACATGGCCACACGGGTTATTGAATCCATGACAAGAAGAACGTCCGACCCTTTATCCCTGAAATACTCTGCAAGCGCTGTGGCGAAGTACGCAGCTCTTATTCTTTCCAGGGCCGGCGCGTCGGATGTCGATGCGACAACAATCGATTTTTTCATCCCTGTCTCACCCAGATTTTTTTCGATAAAATACCTGACTTCCCTGCCCCTTTCACCGATCAATGCTATTATTGAAACATCCGCCGCCGTATTTCTTGCCATCATGCCTAACAACACGCTTTTCCCGACACCCGACCCGGCCATGACCGCTATTCTCTGCCCCTTGCCCACGGTTATCAGGGCATTGATCGCCCTGATACCCACATCCATCACTTCGTTGATAATCCCCCTTTTCAAAGGGTTATGGACATTCCCATAAGTCGGATACTCATCATCCGGCCTTATCGCTCCTTTGCCGTCTATCGGCCGGCCGAGTCCGTCGACCACCCTCCCGAGATATGCGTTCCCCACAGGAACAGTCGGCCGGTTGCTGATTTCGACAACTCTGCTGCCCGGCTTTACTCCTCTCAGTTCTCCAAACGGCATCAGGAAGAGTCGCTGATCTTTGAATCCCACAACTTCCGCTCTTATACTATGACCGGGTGTGGTTTCTATCTCGCAAAGGCTGCCGACACTGAGCCCGGGCCCGTTTGCTTCAGCAACAATTCCCGCCAGTTTCACAATTCTGCCCTGAAGTCGCAGGGGCCGGCAGGCATTAAGAGACTCAGCATATTTGTTCCAATTGATCTGCCTGCTTTGGTCAGTCATCTCCGTTTCCCGTATATGCTTCTTCAAGGCGCCGGCTGATCATCTCCATTTGCGTTTCAACCCGTGCATCGACATCCCCGCATTGAGTTTCCAGAAAACACCCGCCTCTCTTGACCGATTGGCTGGAAACTACCTCAATGGAAGTTAATTCATTGAACCTCTTGAATAATTCCGGCCTTAACTGTTCGATATAATCAAATTCCTCGGGATTTACCTTCAGGAGAACGGATCTTCTTTCCGTTGCCAGTTGAATCGCCCTTATGACTGTTTCTCTGATTGTCGTTCCGTTCAGCGTAACCTGATGGTGAACCACTTTTTCTGCAACAGCGCAAATGAGTTCAATTATATCTTTTTCATGCCATTTAATGATGTCGGTTCTTAATCGGCCTATTTCGTCCAAAAGATTTTCTATGTTCTCAACGACTTTCAGTGCCTTTGCCGCGCCTAATTCCAGACCGTCTTTTTCACCCTGCGCAAAGCCTTTCTCGTATGCTTCCCGTTCCAGCATGGAGGCTTTTTCACGGGCCATCGAAATGGTATCATACGGTCCTTCATTTTTCACGAAGTTCCCTCTGCAGTCGATCCGATTAAAGACCGCCTTTTTCACTCCTCCTTCCTGAGGTAGAGCAAAAACCGCCATGTTTTCTTTTTTTCCCCCGGCGGGAAAAGAATCAAAAGGTTTTATTTCATATTGTTTCAAGTTGTCATCCTAATTTAGGTGTTTAGGCTGTAGGCTGTTAGGCTTTTAGCTTTCACCTTCAGTCTTCAGTCTCTTACAGGCTTCAGTCTATCTCTCAGACAAATACATCCTCTTTCCCTTTTCCCGAGACAACTATTTTGCCATCTGCCTCCAGCTTCTTGGCAGCCTTGATAATAAGCTGCTGATTT
>JAUYEO010000053.1 GCA_030689795.1 Desulfobacterales bacterium
GAATCAATTCATGGATTACGTCCAAAAGAATTTCAGGATGCAGTACGTTTGACAACAGAGCAGCAGGAATAAAAAAAACAATGGAAGACAACCCCCTATATAATACAAGAATAATAAAGAGCTTTGCTGAATATATAAGCAAATATCATCCTCGGCTTGATATGATGCCAATTCTCAACTACGCCGGAATCACGACCTATCAGCTTGAAGATGAAGGGCATTGGCTTACCCAAAAGCAGGTTGACCGGTTTTATGAAATCCTCGTTAAGACGGCAGGCGATCCGGATATTGCCAGAAAGGCTGGGCAATATGCATCTTTTTCCAAATCGGCAGGTGGTATTTCGCAATATGTACTAGGTTACATGACCCCGTCCGCTGTCTATACTGTTCTCGGAAAACTTTATCCCCATATGAGCAGGGGTTCAAGAGTGGAAACCAGAAAGGTTGGATCTAATCAGGCCGAAGTTACTGCTATTCAGAATCCCGGTGTTAAAGAAAAACCTTACCAGTGTGAAAACAGGTTAGGAACCTTTGAGGGTATCGCCAAGCTATTCACAAACGAACTGGCCAGGATTGAGCATACAACATGCATGCACATTTCCGGTGACCGTTGTATTTACAATATCACATGGAAGACCATGCCCTCGTTTATCTGGAAAAGGATCGCCAATTACAGTTATCTGCTGTGTTTAATTATCTGTCTTTCCCTTTTATTTATCCTTCCGGGTTGGTACAGTGTTATAACTATCTTGGCAATGATCCAGGTTGTCATGGGCATATCCTTATATCAGATTCATCTGGAAAAGGATGAACTGGCATCAACTTTTAAAGATCATGGCGATACGGCGAGCAATCTTCTTGATGAGATTAATGCAAGATATAACAATTCCATGCTTGTCCAGGAGATTGGCCAGGCATCCTCCAATATTCTGGACATTGATAACCTGCTTAAATTCACAATGGAAACGGTTGAAAAGCGATTGAATTTTGATCGTGGATTAATCATGCTTGCCAATCGGGACAGGACCCGCCTGGTTTACAGGGTTGGTTATGGATACAACCCGGATGAAGAAGCTTTGTTAATAAATACGGAGTTTCATCTTGATAATCCAAAATCGAGAGGACCTTTTATTGTTTCCTTTAAACAGCAAAAACCTTTCTTAATAAACGACTTTAAAGATGTCGAGAAAGATTTTTCGGAAAGAAGTCGCGAATTCGTCAGAAAAATAAATGTTAAATCGTTTATTTGTGTTCCCATTATATATGAAGGCAAGTCTGAGGGCATTCTGGCTGTTGATAACCATCACTCGAATCGATCGCTGAATCAGAGTGATATCAATCTTTTTTTAGGCATAGCGCCACAGCTTGGGATCAGCATCAATAACGCCAGATCTTACGAGTTAATCCGCGAAAGAGAGCAACGATTCAGGGCTCTCAGCGAAAACGCCCCTGACATAATTTATACACTCAATGTTAATGGAAGGTTTTCATATGTCAATCCTGCCTGGGGGAAAATCATAGGTTATCAAAAAGAAGATGTCATAGGAAAGTCCTTTACAGATTTTATAAAAAAAGAAGATATGGAAAGATTTATCCCTGCCTTTAACCATATAAGGGATAACAGGCAAACAATTATCGATTTGTACGTCTCGATATTACACAAAGATGGTTCGGAACGGTCATTTTACATGAGTGGCGCTCCGGATACAGATTCTGAAGGAAATGTAATCGGTGTCGTGGGGACCTTTAAAGATGTCACAGATCTTAAAAAATCAGAGTTCGAATTAAGGGGGATGAACGAAAGTTTAAGGCAGGAGATTGAAGAAAGAAAACTGGCGGAAGCAAAAAGAGCAGACCTCGAGCGCCAGCTGAGACAGGCGCAAAAGATGGAAGCAGTCGGGACTCTTGCCGGTGGGCTGGCCCACGATTTTAATAACCTGCTGATGGGTGTTCAGGGATATACTTCTTTGATGCTGCTGGATACAAATGAAAGTCACAACCATTACGAAAAACTGAAAAATATCGAGAAATTTGTTATTCGCGGATCGGATCTTACCAAGCAATTGCTTGGATTTGCACGAGGAGGTAAATACGAAGTCAAGCCTACTGACATGAATGAACTAATCAAAACAAGCTCCCAGATGTTTGGCCGTACAAAGAAAGAAATATCTATTTTTACCACGCTTGAATCCAGGATCTGGGGGGTTGAAGTTGACCAGGGACAAATTGAGCAGGTACTTCTGAACCTTTACCTCAATGCCACGCAAGCCATGCCTGGAGGTGGTAATATATATATTGAAACTAAAAATATTATAATCGATGAAAATGAAACACGAAACAAATATTTCAAATCCGGCAAGTACGTCAGGATAATTGTGAAAGACACTGGCGTTGGTATTGATGAGAAGATAAAAGGGAGGATTTTCGACCCATTTTTCACAACAAAGGAGATGGGGCGTGGAACCGGCCTTGGGCTTGCCTCTGCTTACGGCATCATTAAATCCCATAATGGATTTATCAATGTCGAGAGTGAAGTAGGCCATGGCAGTGATTTCATCATCCACTTGCCGGCCTCGGAAAAAGCATCCGGAAAAGAAATCGTTATTACTGAAAAGCTGTTTATGGGAAATGAAACACTGCTCCTAGTTGATGACGAAGAAGATATTCTTAAAATAAGCGCCGAGATGCTTAACAGATTGGGATATAAGGTGATGCCTGTCAGGAGCGGAATAGAAGCGGTTAAACTATTCACGGAAAAAAAGGACGATATTCATTTGGTTATTCTCGACATGGTAATGCCGGAAATGAATGGGAGCGAAACGTTCAACCTTCTTAAGAAAATCAAGCCTGATCTCAAGGTACTTCTTTCCAGCGGGTACAGCCTGTCCGAAGAAGCATCTCATATTTTAAACAACGGACGCAACAGCTTTATACAAAAGCCTTTTGATATTAACAGAGTATCTTCCAAAATCCGTGAGCTTCTTGACTGATAGACTTTGACTGCGTGACCCTCTTATTGAAGCTCCATGCAGCAAACTGCAGTCCGCCTGAGGCGGATTCGCCTGCATTGAAGAATCACTTAAAAATTTATCAATTTTGAAGAAGAGGAAAGCACTATGTTGGACTACTTGTTATCAGAAGAAGCATTAAAATTCAGGGAAGAAATACGGTGTTTTGTAAAATCGATCCCTCGCCAGATGATCCTCGATATGGATGCAGACAAAATCCGGTTTCCCAAAGAGTTTCTGACAGAAGCCGGAAAACGGAATCTCATGGGCTGCCGTTATCCGGAAAAATGGGGCGGAAGGGAGATGGACTGGGCAACAACAGCGATGGTGATGGAAGAAATCGGAACCCTCGGATATATTTTTGCCTGCGTTTTCGGAGTAGGAGCCGAACTTGTATGTGATGCAATTATAAGGCACGGCACCGACAAGCAAAAAGAAAAGTATGTTGCGCCGCTGTTAAAAGGAGAGTTGTTTGCCGCAGAATGCCTCACGGAACCCAGAGGCGGCTCCGATTTTTTCGGAACAACCACTACGGCAGAGGATAAAGGCGATTATTTTCTCATAAACGGCCAGAAACGCTTTATAGTAGGCGCCGAGGGAGCCGACTATTTTCTGGTTTATGCCAAAACCAATCCCTCCGCTAAGCCCCATGAATCTCTTACATGCTTTATTGTAGACAGGAGCCCCGGAGTTGAAACAAAGTATCTTTACGGACTAATGGGCTGCAGGGGCGGCGGAGCGGGCAGGCTGGTTTTTAAAGATGTCAAGGTTCCGAAAGAAAACATTGTCGGAAAACTCAACGGGGCATACTCGGTCTTTAACACGATGATGATACCTGAAAGGCTTGGAACAGCGGCAATGACAATAGGCGCTGCAAGGCCTGCTCTTGAAATCGCAACCGGCTATTCCATGAAGCGAAAGGCTTTCGGAACGGTCATCAGTCAGTTCCAGGGAGTAAGTTTCCAGATAGCAGAAGCCGCCATGCTTCTTGATGCCTCAAGATCAATGGTTTATACTACCTGCCGTGCCGTTGACACGAATCAGGAATCACACCTTATACGAAGGATGGTTTCCGAAACGAAGAAATTTGTAACGGAATCCTGCCAGAAAGTTGCGCATAATTCGATGCAGGTAATGGGAGGCATCGGCTATACAAATATTTATCCGGTAGAACGCATAGTAAGGGATTTAAGGCTTGCCTCCATATGGACAGGTACAAATGAAGTCATGTCATTTATTATTGCAAATGAATGGTACCGGGAATACATAATATGCAGAAAAGCCGGCACATTAAGAGACTGTGAAAAAGACGCGCCTGAATCAGATGCTGCTGATGAAAAAATCTACGAGTAAATGACAATTCATGAACATCAAGGAAAAACACCTGTTCGGAGAAGTCGAGGCTTACAAGTTCGGTTTCGGCCCTGTCGGCCCGCCGCTTATGTCCGTTTTCCTGTATTATCTTGACGGCCTTGTCATCGATACGGCCCAGAGCAATATGCAAAAATACATAATCGGCGCTCTGAAAGAAAATAAAATCGAAAAAGTTCTGCTTACGCACCATCATGAAGATCACAGCGGAAATGCTTCGGCCATAAGCAAATGTTTTAACGTAAAGGTATACGGCCACGGCATAACCGCCGATAAAATGGAAAAAACCTTTAAAATACGCTCATATCAGATCTATACATGGGGAAAATCACAACAGGTATCCGTTTCGCCTCTGCCCTCAATGGTTGAAACAGCAAAGTACAGACTGAGGCATATTCATACTCCGGGACACAGCATGGACCATACGGTCTATCTTGAAGAAAATCATGGATGGCTTTTCTCCGGTGATCTTTACCTTGGAGATAGGATAAAATATTTCCGTTCCGATGAAAAATTCAAAGATCAGATAGATTCCATCAAAATGATTCTTGAATATGATTTTGACGCTCTTTTCTGCGCACATAATCCGGTGCAAAAAAATGGGAAAAAAAGACTGACCAATAAGCTTTCATTTTTAGAGGACATTTACGGAAAAGTTCAGGATCTTTGCAGGAAAGGATACCCGGAAAAAGCCATTGTAAAGGCTCTGGGAAATGAAAAAGACAAGTTAGTCAAATTTGTGACTTTGGGAAACGTCAGCTTTGCGCAGATGGTCCGCTCCGCCATGGAGCAATGATTATCCGGTCATGTTTTATCACCTTTTATGGTTTCCTGTTCCTCGCCTGATATAATTCGTAATCAATTGAAGCTCCCCGCTGCAAGTCCGCCCGCCACACTGATTGGCGGGACCTTCGGCGGGGAATATGCTCGCTGTTTCGGTTCAAATACAAAAAGCGTGGCGTAGAAAAACTGTGGTGCCGAAGCGGGGACTTGAACCCCGATGGAGAACTCTCCACTAGACCCTGAACCTAGCGCGTCTACCAGTTCCGCCACTTCGGCACGCAAATAAAATATTGATTTAAAATCGAAGGTAGGATAACTAAAATTTTTTCGATAATTTGTCAAGTCTATTATTGGAACTTGGAAACTATATAATGAAACTTATTGATAATATTGATTCGATTACAAAACCATTTGATAATGCTGTAATAACGATAGGGAATTTTGATGGTGTTCATATAGGGCATCAGGCTCTTTTCCATGAAGTTATTGAAAAAGCGGATGCTATAAACGGAACTTCGATAGCCATGACATTTAACCCTCATCCTGTGAGAGTGTTAAAACAAAACGGGCATCCGCCTCTAATAACAGTGCACGAACAAAAGACAGAACTCATTGAAAAAACAGGTATCGACGTTTTAATTTGCGTTCCTTTTACCCTTGATTTTGCATCAATATCGGCAAGAGATTTTGTAAGGGATCTTCTTGTTAAACGAATTGGAATGAAGGCAATTGTAGTCGGGAAAGACTACACTTTCGGGAAAAACCGTGAAGGAAATCTCGATTTTTTAAAGAGATGCGCAAAGGAATACGACTTTGAAGTAATAGTAGCCGACTGGATACCGATTTCAAACAACCTGCAGGGTCGGATCAGCAGCACAAAAATACGTGAACTGGTGACCGACGGCAAAGTTGCGGAAGCGCAGCAGCATCTTGGCCGTTACTATCAGGTAAGAGGGACAGTCATGACCGGACGCAACAGGGGCGGCAGGCTTCTCGGATTTCCTACTGCAAATATAAAACTGCATGATGAACTTTGTCCCAAAACAGGAGTCTATGCGGTAACCGTTGAATGCATGGAATCCAGATATAAGGGTGTGGCAAATATCGGGTACAGTCCCACATTTGAGGATAATATTTTTACTGTTGAAGTTCATATTCTTGATTTCAACGAAAACATATATGGCCGTAATATCAGGGTAAATTTCATAAGCAGGATCAGGGATGAATTGAAATTTGCCGATATTGATCAGCTTTCTGAACAGATAAAGAAAGATATTGATAAGGCGCGAAGGATATTGTCTCTCTAATCAAAAAAAATATAACTATTCAGCCACAGATTCACACAGATGAACGCAGATATGATAATAAAAGAAAAAATATCAGTGATGATCAGCGTAGATCGGTGGCTGAGTAGTTACAAAAAAATAATGAATAGAAATACAACCATCTCCCTTTTCCTGGGAACCGCAATCTCTGTTGCAGCATTACACTTTGCCTTCAGAAATATTCCACTTGATGATCTTTCAGTTTACCTTTTTTCCATAAACTATTATTGGATAATCCCGGCTGTCGCAGTAAGCCTTTCAACTTTTCTCATAAGGGCATTAAGATGGCAGGCAATACTTGAACCTGTTCGGAAAATAAGCTTTATGCAGGCTTTTCACCCCCTCATGACAGGCTTTATGTTAAACTGCATACTCCCGGGAAGGATCGGGGAGGTGGCAAGGCCGGCCATCCTGATGAAAAATGAAAATATACCTTTTTCGACAGGAATAGCCACCGTTGCTGTTGAACGAATATTCGATATTATCTTTTTATTCATTCTTTTTATAACCATAATGGCAGGCATAAAAATTGACCCTGATCTTGTTGTTGATTTCGGGGGCTACCGATTAAACAACGCGGATCTTATTACCGCAGGTAAAAATCTTGCCGGAACCGGCGCAATACTTGTTGCGGGCAGTTTTCTTCTTTTTTTCGGTAACACAAGAAAATTCATGGGTTGTATTATTATGAAATTGCCTCTTATCTTCTTCTTTGCAAGTTCACCCTTTAAAAAGAAGATTGAAGATAAAATCTCTCTTCCTGCGCTGCGCGTCCTGGAAAATTTTTCAAACGGTTTTTTGCTGATAAGGCGCCCCCGGACAATATTGATATCCTCTTGCTACACCCTGGCAGTCTGGATCCTTTCCGCCCTTTCATATTACCTGCTTGCGCTCGGCTGTCCTGGAATCAATCTCTCATTCACAGAACTAACCGCGGTTATGATTATTGTTTGTTTCTTTATAGCTCTTCCTTCCGCTCCAGGTTACTGGGGTCTCTGGGAAGCAGGCGGTATTTTTGCAATGTCTCTTTTTGGAGTCTCCGCAAAGGACGCAGCAGGCTATACTCTGACAAATCATGTAATACAGATGGTTCCGGTAATCATAACCGGTCTTGTTTCAGCAATGATAACAGGCGTAAATATAGGATATTTCAATAAATCAGACAAAAAAATAAAGTAACTATTCAGCCACAGATTCACACAGATGAACGCAGATAGATTTAAATACAAAGAAATAAACTGCTAAGGTGGATAGGCTGTAGGCTTTTAGGCTGTAGGTGTTTAGCTAACAGTCTACAGCCTAAAGGCCTACAGTCTAAATAACCTGAGTAGTTATATAATAAAAGAAAAAATATCAGCGATGATCAGCGTAGATCGGTGGCTGAGTAGTTACAAAATAAATGGCGGAGTTTAACTATGGCGCTACTCGACATACTTACATATCCCGACAAATTTCTGACAAAAACTGCAAAGCCGGTGGTAAATATTGACGGCGCTCTTAATAAAACGATAGATGATATGATTGAGACAATGTACAATGCGCCGGGAATTGGCCTTGCATCGATCCAGGTAGGATGCGATAAAAGCGTAATCGTTTATGATCCTTCTCACGGTGAAGAACGGAAATCACTGACAGTTCTTTTGAATCCTAAAATAATTGAAACCTGCGGAGAAACCGTTTCCGAAAATGAGGGCTGTCTGAGCGTGCCGGATTTCAGGTCTGATGTAAAACGTTCGGCATCCCTGATCATTGAGGCGCTTGACAGAGATGGAAAACCGTTAAAGATA
Source organism: Desulfobacterales bacterium (assembly GCA_030689795.1). GTDB lineage: Bacteria > Desulfobacterota > Desulfobacteria > Desulfobacterales > RPRI01 > RPRI01. Next base: position 8,275 of record JAUYEO010000053.1, read on the forward strand.
GAAGCAGAAGAACATCTTGCAATTATTCTGCAGCATGAAATAGATCATTTAAACGGAATATTATTTATTGACCGGGTCAGCGCTTTAAAACGTGAACTCTATAAAAGGCACATCAAAAAACAGCTGAAGCAAAATGAAAAATAGGCAAAGAATAATATTTATGGGTACTCCTGACTTTGCCGTACCATCCTTAAAAGCCCTGAATAATTCCGGCCATGAGGTTGCCCTTGTTGTAACACAGCCGGACCGTCCGCGAGGAAGAGGCCAAAAGGTAATGTTTTCTCCGGTAAAAGAGGCCGCTCTTGAGCTGGGATATGATATTCTCCAGCCATTATCAGTCAGGACTCCCGAATTTTATGAGAGAGCCGCCGCTCTTTTTCCGGATATATTTGTTGTCGTTGCTTTCGGACACATCCTGCCGAAAAAAGTCCTCTCAATTCCTGAAAAGGGCGCGATCAATCTGCATGCTTCCCTTCTTCCGAAATACCGCGGTCCGGCGCCGATTCAACGGGCCATCATAAACATGGAAAAAGAGACCGGCGTAACAGCAATGCTGATGAACGAAGGTCTCGATACCGGCGATATCCTGTTGTCCGCCAAAACTGAAATTTACTCCAAAGAGACCTCATCTTCACTGCATAACCGTCTCTCCCTGATAGCAGGAGATCTTCTGATACTTACTTTGTCGGGAATGAGCACAAACAGCATAAAGCCTGTATCGCAGGATAATTCTCTTTCCACGTATGCCCCTTTGCTTAAGAAAAAAAACGGCATTATAGACTGGTCAAAACCAGCTGAAGAGATAGAAGCATTTATACGCGGCATGACACCATGGCCCGGCTCATTCACTTTTATCGGGAGCAAGCGGCTGAAAATATTTGCTTCCGATGTGGTCTTTAACGATTCAAAAGGAGATCCCGGGACAGTTACCGGTGAAACACGGGATAATTTGTTCATAGCAACCGGAAAATATCTTTTATCGATCAAGGAAATACAGGAAGAATCAGGGAAGCGGCTTCCTATAAAGGATTATCTGCGCGGAAGCAATATATCCCCAGGAACTGTTCTCGGATAAATTTGACGTGCTTTTCTCAAACTGTCCTTCTCAGGCGAATTAAAACAACGTCTCTGATTACTTATAACTGATTACTGATCACTCTTTGGTTACTATGTATGAAAGGTTTCACTTTTCATGAATGATGCCCGAAGCCTGGCGCTTCATATTTTAAACAAACTCGATAAGAGCGATAAGACTCTCGATAACCTTCTGGAGGAATTTCAGAAGGATCATCTTCTCTCAAATCGTGAAAGAGCTCTCTTTAACGCCCTCGTATACGGTGTTCTCAGGTGGAAGGGCAGGCTTGATTGGATAATAAGTCATCTTTCCAAACTGCATATTAATAAAACAAAATCTGAAGTCTTAAATATTCTGCGAATCGGTCTTTTCCAGATCATTTATTTAAGCAGGATACCTGTTTCTGCAGCAGTAAACACCTCTGTCGAAATGGCGAAGCAATCGGCAGGAGAACGCGGTGCGGGATATGTAAACGCCATATTGCGGAAAGCATCAAGGGAGCATGAAACACTGCCTTATCCCGATATAACGGAAGAATCCGAATATGCCATCTCGGTTAATAAATCTTTTCCTGAGTGGATAATAAAAAGATGGATTAAACTTCTCGGAAAAAGCCAGACCATTGAGCTGTGTGATGCCATTAATGAGATTCCTTCGATTACTATACGTGCTAACACGCTTAAAACAAACCGTCAGGACCTCGTCAATTGCATGGAATCCGATGTCCGGAATATAAGGTTGACAGCTTGTTCTCCTGACGGTCTCGCTTTCTCAAACCCAAACAAGAGTATCCATGAGATGGAAACTTTTAAAAACGGCCTGTTCCAGGTTCAGGATGAAGCCGCGCAGCTTGTAACTCTGCTCCTTGACCCCAGGTCTGGAGATGCGGTTCTGGATGCTTGTGCCGGGCTCGGGGGCAAAACAGGACACATCGGCCAGTTGATGAAAAACAGCGGAAAGATAACAGCCCTCGACATTGATAAAGAAAAGCTGGATAAGCTGAATCGTGAAATGGAAAGGCTTGGCATCACAAATGTCACATCAGTAAGAGACGATATTGGAAATCCCCTCTTATTAAAAGACTATTACGGACATTTTGACCGGATTCTCCTGGATGCCCCCTGTTCAAACATGGGTGTTATCCGCAGGAACCCTGACGTAAAATGGAAGCTGCAGGAGAAAAATCTTGTGCGATATAAGAAAAGGCAGCTTCTTTTTCTTGATAACCTCGCAAACCTGTTAAAACCATCAGGCATAATAGTATATGCCATATGCAGCACAGAACCTGAAGAAAACGAAGAGGTTATAAAAGAATTTTTGATAAAACGCCCCAATTTTGGTATTGATAATAACATGCTTTATTTGCCTGAGTGTTTCGGCACTTTATTGAACAGCAGAGGGTTTATTAAAACCTACCCCCATCTTAATAACATGGATAGCTTTTTTTCAGTTCGTTTAAAACGGATAATGTGATTTCTAAAATTGCAAAAATATCTGTTCTCGTATTTATTTTTATTGCCGTGTTCGGGGTAAGCACATATCTTTCTCTGACATTGATAATCAAAAGCGAAGATACTGTTGTTGTTCCGGAACTTGTCGGGAAAGATGTCATATATGCGCTGGAAGCCCTGACAGGACTAGGGTTGAATACAAAAGTCAAGGGTTCCGAATACAGTTCTGAAATTCCAAAGAACCATGTAATAAGGCAGGCGCCCGAACCCGGATCCGAAATTAAAAAAGGGAGAGATATCAGGATAACAATCTCAAAAGGCGCAACGACTATTCTTATGCCTGACCTGACAGGGCTGCCGATTCAACAGGCGCGTATTATACTTGAAGAAAATGACCTGTGCGAAGCAAATATTTCCTCAGTATACATTAATAATGTTGAAAAAGATGAAATAATCGCTCAAAATCCTCCGGAAGGCAAAGAGATTGAAAGAAAAAAATGCGTTGATCTGCTAGTCGGTTCGGGTGCACCGGCAAATAAATACAAAATGCCGGATCTTTACGGGCTTCCACCCGACGAAGCAATTCTGCTGATTGAAACAAACAGGCTGATCCGGGGAGAAATCAAATCCTTTTTCGACGCGGAAAAGCCCGACAATATTGTTGTCAGTCAGGAGCCGCTTTCCGGATATCAGGTTTCTGAATATACGGTCGTAAATTTTATAGTCAACAAGGAACCGGCGGAGATGAACCGGCAGAATATTTTTAACTTGGACAATGCACATTTTTTCAGGTACAGAATAGAAAATGGTTTTCTCTCAAGGCGTTTACGGGTACAGCTTTACAGAAACGGAACAGCTACAGACATTTTTGATAACCTGATAAAGCCGGCTGAGGAGATAATGCTTTTTATTCCCAAAGATTCGGATAATTTCATATTGATTTATATTGACGATGCCATCGTAAAGCCTGATATTATTCCTTTTAAAAAACTATTTGCAATGGAGTGAACATGAAACTGATAGCGCCTTCAATATTATCCGCTGACTTTTCACGGCTTGGAGAAGAAATCAAATCGGTCGAAAAAGCCGGGGCCGACTGGATCCATGTTGATGTGATGGACGGGCATTTTGTTCCGAATATAACCATGGGACCCCTTGTTGTTGAAGCCGCCAGGCGGGTTACTTCCCTTCCGATAGATGTGCATCTGATGATAGAAAATGCCGACCGTTTCATACCTGATTTTGCCAAAGCAGGAGCCTCTCTCATCTCGGTGCAGGTTGAAGCATGCGCCCATTTGAACAGAACTATACAGCTTATAAAGGAACTTGGTGTAAAGCCAGGTGTAGTGCTGAATCCGGCCACTCCCCTTTCAGCAATCGAATGGGTGCTCGAATATATTGACTTTGTACTTATCATGAGCGTTAATCCCGGCTTCGGCGGGCAGGCCTTTATCAGAAACAGCTTCGATAAGATTAAGGCCCTTTCAAAAATGATAAAAGGAAAAGGCCTTTCGACTCTCATCGAGATCGACGGAGGGGTTAATAAGGATACTATAAGAGATATTTCCATCGCAGGGGCCGATGTTTTCGTTGCCGGATCGGCGATTTTTGGCAGCAGGGATTATAAGAAAACGATAAAGCTTTTCAGGACAATATTAACCTGCAAAAAATAACGGGAGACGATAATGGCTTCAAAAAAAATTCTGGTGATACACGGCCCCAACCTGAACATGCTCGGAAAAAGAGAGCCTGGAATATACGGAACAACCGGTTTGAACGATATCAATAAAGATCTTCTCAAACTTGGGAAAAAATTCGGCCTTATTGTGGATGCATTCCAGTCTAATCATGAAGGTGCAATCGTGGATAAAATCCAGGAGGCCTCCCAAAAATACGAAGGACTTATAATAAATCCAGCCGCATATACCCATACAAGCATCGCAATAAGGGATGCCCTTCTTTTGTTCAAGGCCCCTGTTATAGAGGTCCATCTTTCAAATATCTACAAGAGAGAGCCTTTCCGGCACAAATCGATGATAGCGGATGTTGCAACAGCCACTCTATGCGGATTCGGTCACTCCGGATATTATATGGCTCTTGAGGCAATCGCCCGGATGCTGAAATAATCCGATTGTTGCCGAAGGTCCGCCCTGGCGGAATCCCTGGCCCCTTCTTTTTGTCCTGATCCCAGACCCCTGGCCCCTGAACCCTTTTCAAATGGAAAATATTTATTGACTCTAATTTACGATCATGTTATGAGTATAATAGCTGCTCATAAAGGAGTTAAGTATGGATAATCTATTTTCCGGCATAATATCATCCAAAACACGAATAAAGCTTCTTATTCGATTTTTTTTTAATCCTGAGACCAAATCATACCTGAGAGAACTTGCCAAGGAATTTGATGTTTCAACCAATTCAATCCGTGAAGAATTAAACCAGCTCACCAGAACCAATCTTTTGAAATCTGAAAAAAACGGACGACAGGTTCATTATACGGCAAATAAAGATCATCCCATATTCCCGGAACTTAAATCAATGGTAAGCAAGGTTATGGGGATCGATCAGGTAATTGACGGAATAGTCGGAAGACTGGGCGACATTGAGCGCGCATACCTTATCGATGATTATGCAGAAGGAAAAGACAGCGGGATTATCGACCTTCTTCTTGTTGGAAATATTGACCAGTTTCACCTGAATGATCTGAGCAGGAAAACTGAACGTTATATTAAAAGAAAAATAAGAACTATGGTGGTAAGCAGTGAAGAATTTAATGATTTTTTCCCAAAGTTAAAGAACCGCCCCCGAATATTGATCTGGGAAAAATCAGATAAGTAAGTTTTCGAATACTATTAATAACTATATGTATTATAATACAATATATTCTTTACAACCTGGGACCTTTGAAGAATGTCCAATTTTGGCCAAGTACAAGGAAGGCGATAATAAAGACTTAGGTTTTTGGTTTACAGTTCCTGGTTCATGGTTAAAAGAGAAAAAACAGAAACAACAAACCAAAGACCTGAAAACCATATTTTTATAGTAATCGGGCAAAAGGGGGCGTTGTGCAAAGGTCTCAACCTGTAATTCAAGGGGCGGAGCTATATATGATGAACTCGTAACAAGTCGAAATATGCTCAGTTAATGAGCTTTTTGGGGATTTTTAAGTCACTTCGCTAAATCACAAGAACTCGGGCTAACGCCCTCAAACAGCTTGTGATTTTTAACGCTCAGTTCCTTAAAAATCTATTCCCCAAAAATCTCAAATCCGTTCACATATGACTTTTTACGAGTCTATCAACGTTGATGGT
>JAUYEO010000065.1 GCA_030689795.1 Desulfobacterales bacterium
ACCAGCCCCTTACAGTAATGAAAACGGCGAGCAGTTTTTTGATGAAAAAGGTCGGGAAAAAAGAATCCATACCCGATGATGTTCTTTTCACTCTCGCCAAAGAAATTGACAGTCACGTTGACCGCGCAACCAAGATCATAAATCACATGAGACAATTCGGAAGAAAATCCGATTTGACTTTCGAAAAAATCCAGATAAACAGGGTTCTTGAAAGCGCATTTGAGATCTTCAGTCAGCAACTCAAAGTAAGAGGCATAAAAGTCGTCTGGGAGACCGAAGAGAATCTCCCCATGATAATGGCAGACGCAGACCGCCTTGAACAGGTTTTCATCAACCTGTTGATCAATGCACGCGACTCAATAGAAGAAAGGTGCGAAAAGGAAGGCCAGAAATCGTGCGAAAAAAGAATTACGATAAAAACACTGCTGGAAAATGAGATGGTTGCTATAATCATAAAAGACACCGGCGCCGGAATACCCGCCTCCATCTCCGAAAAGATATTCGAACCCTTTTTTACAACAAAAAAAGTGGGGCAAGGAACAGGCCTCGGCCTCTCAATAAGCTATGGAATCATACAGGACTGCAAAGGCATCATAAAGGCCGTACCCTCGGATGAAGGCGCCTGTTTTGTAATCAAATTCCCCATACCGGATGAAAAATAATGGAAAAAACAATTCTGATAGTCGATGATGAAGAAGGAATCAGAAAGGTTCTTGGCATATCACTTTCCGATATGGGCTATAATGTTATATCCGCCGAAGACGGTGAGACTGCCCTCAGGCTCTTCAGAAACATTAAACCGCAGATAGTGCTGACCGATATTAAAATGCCGAATATGGACGGCATAGAACTTTTATGCTTTCTGAAAAAAGAAGCGCCCGATACCGAAGTCATTATGATAACAGGGCATGGCGACATTGATCTTGCCATAAAAAGCCTGAAGTTTGAGGCAACAGATTTTGTGACCAAGCCTGTTAATGATGAGGTGCTTGAAATTGCTTTAAAAAGAGCGGAAGAACGGATTTCAATGAAGCGGCAGATCAGGGAGTACACGGAAAACCTTGAACAGCTTGTCGAAGAAAAGAGCAGAAAGCTTGTCGAAGCCGAAAGGATGGCAGCGGTAGGCCAGACAATCGCCGGTCTTTCCCATGCCATAAAAAATATCGCGAGCGGGTTAAAGGGCGGAGCATTTGTCCTCGAGAAGGGCATAGATCTGAACAATAAAAAATACCTTCGGGAAGGCTGGGAAATGGTTAAAGGTAATGTAGACAAGATAAAAAACCTTTCACTCGATCTTCTCAATTACGGCAAAAGCTCCGGCGCAGTCTATCGGTTATGCGATCCGAATACCCCTGTAACAGAAGTTGTAAAACTTATGAAATCAGGAGCCGAAGAAAAAGCCATCGGCCTTACCGCCGACCTTGCCGCAGATTTAAAGCCCTTATATTTTGACCCGGAGGGAATACACCGCTGCATTTTAAACCTTGTTGCAAATGCCATAGACGCCTGCACGACAGGAAATACCGAAGGTAAGGTGAAGGAAGTCACAGTCAGAACATTGAAAAGAGAAGGATGGGGAATCGAATATCAGATCATTGACAACTGCGGCGGGATGCAGGAGGAAATTAAAAAACAGGTTTTCAGAAATTTCTTCAGCACAAAGGGCTCTTTCGGGACAGGAATCGGGCTTATGCTCACAAAAAAAATAATAGATGAGCATAAAGGTTTCATTGGATTTGAATCGGAAGAAGGAGTCGGTTCCAGGTTCATAATCAGGCTTCCCGAAAAAGATAAATTGTGACTGCCAGCTTCATAATAACTCGTCAAATATTCCTTGACAGTTTTAAGGATATATTTTAGAAGCCTTGCTTACATCGGAATTCTTTGAGACCTTTAAATGAAGCCTTTTCCGGCTTTGTTTTTATTGTAAGGAGATTAAAATGTATCAATTTGTTACCGGCCCCCTTGCATGGTTATCGTTTGGAATTTTCCTTGTCGGAATCATCGTACGTGTAGTCCTTTATATTAAAGGGCTGGACTGGAAATTGGACAGGGTGACCTATACAGTAAATGTTTCATACGGAATCAAAGGCGCCATAAGGTCCATTTTTTTCTGGCTCATACCTTTTGGCACAAGAGGCTGGCGAACAAACCCCGGATTTACAATTCTTTTTTTTATTTTTCATACAGGCCTCCTGTTTACACCTCTCTTTCTTGCCGCACATAACATTCTTTTGAAAGAGCGCTGGGGAATAAGCCTTTGGACAATTCCTGATTTTGCAGCAGATCTTTTGACAATCTTCGTTATTGTCTCCGCCGTCATCATAATATTGAGGCGGATAGCCCTTCCTGAAGTAAGAATATTAACAACTGCTTATGACCTTCTCGTGCTTTTAATAGCAACCGCTCCTTTCATCACCGGATTTATTGCCTATCATCAGGCGCCCGGTTATCAATTCTGGCTGATAACTCACATATTATGCGGAGAGATCATGCTGGTTTCAATTCCTTTCACAAAGCTATCCCATTTTATTCTGTTTTTTATGTCACGGGCTCAGATAGGCATGGATTTCGGTATTAAGCGGGGCGGCATGAAGGGAAAGGGATTTGCCTGGTAGCACAATCAAATAACTTTTAACCTTTCGGGAATTTGGACACATGGCTGAAGGAATACTTTGCAACAGAAAACCGGTAAACACAAAGGAAGATCTCCTGGCCCTGCTTGCCGATAAAAGCGGCAAACAGTATTATGAAGAGATGAACCACCTTCATGTGGACAGCGCCGCTTTATGGGCCACAATTCAGAAATCCTTAAAATCACGTCTTAGAACGTGGCTTGAAATCTGCGCCCATTGCGGTCTATGCGCCGACAGTTGCTTTTACTATCTTGCCAACAACAAGGACCCGAAACAGGTTCCTTCCTACAAGATCCAGTCCACTCTCGGAGAAATAGTAAGGCGAAAAGGCGATGTCGACAATGCTTTCATGCAGATGGTCATGGATACGGCATGGTCCAAATGCACATGCTGCAACCGCTGCGGGAGTTTCTGCCCTTTTGGAATCGACATGGGGGTCATGTTCGGGTACCTGAGAGGCCTGTGCTTTTCCCAGGGTTTTGTTCCGTGGGAGATGAAAATCGGTTCGGGTATGCACAGGATATACAGGGCGCAGATGGATATCACCTCCGAAGACTGGGTCGATACATGTACGTGGATGTGTGAAGAAAATGAAGAGGACTGGCCCGGACTTGAGATACCGGTGGACAAGGAAAACGCGGACATATTATACACCGTGAACGCAAGAGAGCCCAAGCATTATCCGGAGGATATCGCGCAAGCGGCCATTTTATTCCATCTTGCAGGAGAAAATTGGACGGTTCCCAGCGTCGGATGGGAAGAGACCAGTCTTACAATGTTTGCAGGCGACTGGGAAGGGTGCAGGCTCCAGGTGCAGGAAGTATATAATGCAATGGAGAGGTTGAAACCGAAGAGAATGATCGGTACTGAGTGCGGACACGCATACCGCGCAACAGTTCTTGAGGGGCCATACTGGGCGGGTCTCAAAACAGGGAAAACCCCGGTGGAAAGCATTCACTATATTGAATGGGTGGCGGAAGCATTGAGAACCGGAAAACTTAAATTAGACCCCTCAAAGAAACTGAAAATGCCTGTTACTTACCAGGATTCCTGCAATTACATAAGAAATGCCGGGCTGGCAGATACTGCAAGGGAAATCATGAGCTATATTGCAGAGGACTTCCGGGAAATGACTCCCTGCAGGGAACATAATTTCTGCTGCGGAGGCGGCGGAGGCTTAAACGGTATAGGCAGGTACCGGGAGCAGCGCAACGTAGGGCTTAAGGTAAAGAGGGATCAGATAATTGCAACCGGCGCAAAACTTGTCGTATCTCCGTGTCACAACTGCTGGGATGCCATCAGGGACATGGAAGAAATATTCCATATCGGGATAAAGTGGTCGTTTTTAAAACCGATTCTCCTTAAAATGGTAATAGTTCCCGACCATCTGAAACCCGAAAACGGTGAATAGTGACGGACCCGTACAAAGTCATATTTTAGACGGCAAAGCAAAAAGCTCATTATGCAAGGCGCACGAATCTTGAGGAATGAAGCGTACTTATTGGTACGCTGCAATGACGAAAGATGAAGCGCAACACAGCAGAATGACTTTTTACGAAGCCGTCAATAGTAGTCAAGTTCCTGTAAAGAGTCTTTTCCAATCAATATTTTAAGGATTAGAAACATGAATAAAGGAAGATCATTGCTGCGTTGGGCCGGTTTTTTAGCTGTTGCCATTGTTTTAATATACGGTATCAGTGTCCACGGAGTGGAAAAGATTTCAAAAAATACCTCTCCAATGAGAGCGGACGTAATTAAAATTGACGCAATGACCGTTTTCGGCAAACTTGAAAGACCTCCTGTCGAATTCCTTCACGAAGCGCACACAGAGGCCCTGACCAAAAAGAATAAAGACTGCTCTGCCTGCCATCTGACCGAAAAAGACCTTATCATGCCGAAATTTAAGCGCCTTAAGGATACAGGCAGAAAAGAAGTGATGGATATTTACCACAAGGAATGTATATCCTGCCACAAAGAGATGAAATCAGCGCGCGAGAAAGCGGGCCCCGTTGAATGCGGTGGTTGCCACAGGGAAAAAGCTTTATATTCATCTTCCCGACAACCGATGGGGTTTGATAATTCCCTTCACTTCCGTCATTCTAAGGCACAGGAAAAGAAATGCGAACGCTGCCACCACGAATATGACGAAAAAGCCAAAAAGCTTTTTTATGCAAAAGAGAAAGAAGGAACCTGCCGCTACTGCCATAAACAGGAGACAAAAGAGAAACTGATTTCCATGAGCCTCGCATCCCATATTGCCTGCATAAACTGCCACAGCAGGAATATTGCAAAAAAAATAATCACAGGCCCTGTAAAGTGTTCAGGATGCCATGACCTTGCCGCACAGCAGAAGATTGAAAAGATCAAACCCCTTTTGAGAGTGGAACGTAAACAGCCGGATGCCGTTCTGCTCAAGACAGCAAAAAAAGGGGTCGTTATTGATAATCTGAACAAGATGAATTTTGTTCCCTTTGACCACAAGGCCCATGAGGAATACAACAGCACCTGCCGGGTCTGCCACCATGAAAGCTTAAAGCAGTGCAGCGAATGCCATACACTGGCCGGTATAAAGGATGGAAAAGATGTAAAGCTTGAAAAGGCCATGCACCAGTCCGGTACAGACAAGAGTTGCCAGGGCTGCCATGGCATAAAGCAGAATGAGAAAAACTGTGCGGGCTGCCATGTATTCATGGGAAAGACGCGCAAGAAAGAAGACGATTCATGCCTTAAGTGTCACTCAACACCGGTCCCTGAAAAGGGGAAGGTATTGAGTCCTGACCAGGAAAAGGCGTTGGCAGGAGCCATACTCCAGGCAAGAAAACCTGTTACAGGCACTTACAAAGAAGAAGATATTCCCGAAAAAGTTTCAATAAAGAATCTTGCAAACAAGTACGAGGCGGCTGAATTCCCGCATCGCAAGGTTGTGAATACCCTTGTAAAGAATATCAAAGAGAACAAGCTGGCTGGCTATTTCCACAACCAGGAAGGAACGATTTGCCAGGGTTGCCATCATAACAGCCCTGTTGCAAAGAAACCGCCCCGCTGTGATAGCTGCCACGGAAAACCCTTTGATCCGGAAAATCCCTTAAGACCCGGAATAATTGGCGCATATCACCAGCAGTGCATGGGATGTCACAAAGAAATGGGTATTGCAAAACCGGTTGGGTGTATCGAATGCCACAAGGAGAAAAAATAAAGATTAATCGGCTGTAAGTTGAGGTGCTTAATATGTCCATATCACGAAGGAAATTTCTGGGCTGGATCGGCGCAGCAGGCGCAGGTTCGGCTATTGGCAATACAGCTCTTGCCGGCGGTAATAAGCATTTTACAGGCTATCCCGGAAGCTATGCGGTATTGCATGACACTGTTTTATGTGTCGGGTGCAGGCTCTGTGAAGCGGCCTGCAACAAGGTAAATGAGCTTCCTGCGCCGGACGAGCCGTTTACGGATCTTGCCGTTTTAAATAAAAAACGGAGAACTACCGCAAAGACTTATACTGTTGTCAACAAGTATGAATCTGCCGGGAAAAAAGGGCCTCTCTTCCGTAAAATTCAATGTAACCACTGCCTTGAGCCTGCCTGTTCTTCGGCCTGCTTTGTGAGGGCCTTCAAAAAGACGGAAACAGGCGCCGTCACCTATGATCCTACTGTATGCGTCGGATGCCGCTATTGCATGGTAGCCTGTCCTTTCGAGATTCCGGCCTATGAATATGATGAACCGCTTACCCCCCGTATCATGAAATGTACCATGTGCTACTCCAGAATAACAAAAGGCCAGCTTCCGGGGTGCGTTGAATCCTGTCCAAAGGAAGCTTTAACCTTTGGGAAAAGAGAGGATCTGCTCAAGATCGCCCGTGCCCGCATACGAAAATATCCTGACAGGTATGTAGACCACATATACGGCGAATCCGAAATGGGCGGAACAAGCTGGTTGTATCTTTCGGGCGTACCTTTTTCAGAGATAGGAATGCGGGAAGATCTCGGTGTTACACCTGCGCCGGATCTTACGTCAGGCGCCCTTGCTGTTGTTCCGATGGTTGTTGGTCTCTGGCCCGTGCTTCTTACCGGAATTTACGCCATATCAAAACGCAAAGAAAAAATTGCTGAGCAGGAACTTAATGAAGCTGTACAACATGCTACCGATGAAGTGAAAGAAAAGGCTGAGGCAAAACTTTCAGAAGCTCTGGCAAAAGCGCAGAAAGAAAAAGATGCTGCTGTTGAAAAAGCGGTCAAGAAAGCTCTTGAAGAAGCTGCCAAGTCTCAAGCCAAGGAGGATTCCTGATGAGCGACAAAGCTACGACTGCCGACAAAACATTGTTTACTCCATTTAATGTTGTTGCCGGATTTATTATCATCATTGGAACTGTTATCACGATTTTGAGGTTTACAGGCGGATTGGCTGCCGTAACCAATCTTTCTGATAATAATCCATGGGGTTTGTGGATTGGCTTTGACCTGCTTGTAGGCGTTGCGCTTGCTGCTGGAGGATTTGTTACATCAGCGGCCGTATATCTTTTCGGAATGAAAAAATACCATTCAGCGGTAAGGCCTGCGGTTCTGACAGGGTTTCTCGGTTATGCCCTGGTCGTATTTGCCCTTCATTACGATGTAGGCAGGCCCTGGCGTCTTCCTTACCCTTTTATCATACAGTCCGGAACAACATCTCTTTTGTTTGAAGTAGGCGCATGTGTCGCGCTCTACCTGACGGTTCTGTTTCTCGAATTCACACCGGCCCCTCTGGAATGGCTGGGCTTGAAAAAAATTAGAGCGCTTGCTGTAAAGATGACCCTTGTCCTGACCATATTCGGTGTTGTGCTCTCAACGCTGCACCAGTCATCCCTTGGCGCTCTTTTCCTTATAGTGCCGTCGAAGCTTCATCCCCTGTGGTATTCCCCCTATCTGCCTGTTTACTTTTTTATTTCAAGCATTATTGCCGGGCTTTCCATGGTAATTTTTGAAAGCACTCTTTCCCACCATTATTTTACGGATAAGATGGATGAGGCCCACTTAAGCGAAAACGAAGGAGTTACGCTTGGTTTCGCAAAAGCCGCATCATTTGTTCTTGCAGGCTATTTTATAATAAAGATTATCGGAATATCCTTTTCTGACAACTGGTATCTTCTCGGAACTTCATATGGAATATGGTTTCTTGTTGAAATACTGGGGTTTGTTGCGCTCCCGTCATTCCTGTATGCAGTCGGAATCCGGGACAAAAACCTGAAGCTCATTAAATGGACATCTTTACTGGCCGTTCTCGGCATAATATTAAACCGGCTTAACGTAAGCCTTATAGCCTTCAACTGGCATCTTCCTTCCAGTGAAAGATATTTTCCGCACTGGATGGAAATAGCGATTTCTGTTTTTATTGTAACAATCGGCATAGTTGTTTTCAGGTTTATTGTAACAAGAATGCCCATTTTTTACGAGCATCCGGAATATAAAGATAATCACTGAGAGATCAAGGGAGGCACTCTTTTATGGGAGAAACATTTTATACCCTTCAGGATTTTTATACGCATACCAAAGGCGTTACCTATATATTAATAGTGGTTGCCCTTATTGGGATAGCTCTTTTCTGGAGTTTTCTTTCTCAAAAGGATGATGAGAAAAAGATGTAGCGACCCTTTCATTTTTAATCAGGGACCCGATGAACACAATAACAATCACAAATGACGGTTCTGTTATTTGTAACGGGAAGAAGGCGGAAAATGAAATTCTGCTTTATCTGAGCTACAGGGTCGAACTTGAAGAAGGTTTCACTCTCAGAAGCTTTTTCAGGATGATAGAGCAATATCCTGTACTTGAAAAACTCAATCCTTTCTTTTCATCATTCATACAGCAGTACCATACAAGTCCTGAAACTGATTCCTCTTCAGGATACATTGATTTTCTGGAGCTTTCAAAAACAGTCGAGATGATCGGTTATCCCGGCAGCCCTCGCCTCGAAGTTTATAACGCTTTACGCGGAATTACAGGGAAGGAAATTATCGAGATAAAATTTTTTCAGATTCAAACCCTTCTCAATATACCGGTTAGGCTTGGAAATTTAAAACATGTTATTTTCGGAGATAAAGTGGACGTTTTTGAGTTTGATACTTTTTATAATTTATTTGAATTTATTGACGGAATTGCATGGGAGCTCAGTTTTCATGGCGCTCCCGCAAAGTGCGAAATAAGGAGGTAATATATGTTTGATAAAATTCTTTTTGCGACCACTGCTTCTCCCACCTGCGATGCTGCAGCCAATGTTGCCTTTGACCTGGCAGGCAAGTACAATTCGAAATTTTCAGTTTTTCACGTTCTCGGACTTCCCACGCGGGGTTTCGGCCACATGGTTCAGGATATAAGAACCGGCGAACAGGAAAGCAGCTATGACGAGGATTACATCGAATGGGTTAAGGAAGAATTGAAAAATACCTACGCCGAGCAGATAAAGAAAGCCAAAAACTGCATCCTGGAAACGGTTTCCGGCGTCCCTCACACTGAAATATTGCGAAAGGCACGAAAAGATGATGTAGACCTTATCGTCATGGGGGCCCATACAAGAGAGGAGGAGATCGGCGCAACACGTTACAGGAGCGTTGTTGGAAGCACGATGCAGAAAGTTGCGAAAAGTGCGAAATGCCCTGTTCTTATTGTAAGCAGACCATGCAATACCTGTTACTGGTATTTTTCAAATATCATTTTCGGAACCGACTTTTCCAGGGCTTCAAATTCCGCCTTCATGTTTGCATACAATAATGCAAAAGAGATCGGGTGCAGGCTCCATCTTTTCCACGCCCTTGATATCAGCTCGATTGCAGCCGGCAAGATAGAGGATCAGCAGAAAATTGAAGAGAGAATCAAGGAAGCACGCCGGAAAATGGAAGAGATGTATGTCTCCAAAATGAAGGGCTTTGATAATTATTCAATCGAAATCTGGGAAGGCATACCCTATGTCGAAATACTGAAATTCGCCCGTGAAAAGAGCGGTGATCTTATTGTCATGGCGCACCATGCAAGGGAAATCGATCCGGAAGAAGCTCTCCTTGGAAGCACAGTTGAACAGGTTGTTTTACGAGCCGCCTGCCCGGTCGCCAGCGTGAACCGCCCCGACAAAGTGGAAATGGAATAAAATCCCGTGTAGTGCATCGGAGTCATGAATGGGAAAAAAGAAGATTCTGATCGTAGACGACGAAATGGACATGAGAATCTTCATGTCTACGCTTTTCGAAACAAGCGGGTATAAACCTGTCGCAACAAGAGACGGCAAAGACGGCATCCGGAAGGCGAAAGAACTTATGCCTGATCTCATCATACTTGATGTTATGATGCCGGGAGAAGGCGGAGTTCAGATGTACCGCCAGCTAAAAACAGATAAAACCCTCAAGAATATTCCGGTAATAATGCTTTCGGCCGTTGCCGAAAAGACTTTTACCCATTACCTGAAAATGCTCAACACTCAGATCAACAATTCAATACCCTATCCCGACGTTTATATGGAGAAGCCGCCAGAGGCGGAAGAATTGCTCAGAATAACCGGAAAGCTTATACTGCAAAAGGAGAAGGAGCAATGAATATCATCAATAACTGGGACTGGAATACCGGCAGAAGAATGATTGCCGATATCGGCGAGTGGAAAACCAGATACCAGTGGGTCGAAGAGCCTTATGTCAGCCCTGACGGGGAAAAGATAGCGGCTGTAATAAAACCCCCCGATGACGAAGTTTTTACCATCTGTGAAAACGGCGCCCCCTGGGAAAGCACATTCGACAAGGTCTGGTATCCGAGATTTTCGCCCGACGGAAAACTGACGGCTCTTGTCTCTGAAGCGGGAGAATGGACTCTTGCAATCGACGGTCAGACACCTGAAGAAAAATTCGAGTTCGCCTGGGACACCCGTTTCGGCGCAGACGGCAGAAACATAATCTATATAGCGCAAAGAGAGAGAAAATATTTTGCCGTGATAAATAATGCGCCCTGGGAAACAGGTTTTCCAAGCTTGACCGGCCTTGCCGTCAGCACCGACGGGGACAGGGCGGCGGCGGCAGTCCAGACGGTTCCTTTCAAGGAGGCTGAGATCTTCAAATTTCAGGAAGGCTGCTATTCTGTTGCAGTTGACGGAACTGCCTGGGGCAGAAATTTCGTTAACGTGTGGGACGTAGTCTTCAGCCCCGACGGAAAGCGCACGGCAGCCGGTATCAGAACAAGTCTTTATGATTACACGGTCGCAGTAGATGGCGTCCCCTGGGAAAAAAGTTTTGCCTCGGTATGGGAACCTCAGTTCTGCCCCTCCGACAATTCCGTTACCGCCCCGGTAAGATCCGCCGGAAGCTGGTTCCTCGCAAAGGACGGCAAAATATTATGGGATCGGAAATTTGTCCAGCTCTGGCAGCATATTTACAGCCCGGATGGCAAAAAGATCGCCGCAATTGTTGCCCCTACATTCGGCCGATGGACAGTTGCCGTTGACGGAAACCCCTGGCAAATAACCTTTGGAGAGATGGTCACAGACGCAGTTTTCAGTCCCGATGGAAAGAGGGTTGCCTGCCTGGGAAAAGAAAATGAAAAATGGACAGTGATTGTGGACGGAAGCCGGTGGGATACATACGACATGGCATGGCAGCCGGTTTTCAGCCCGAACGGGAAAAACGTCGCAGCGAAGGTCGAAAAAAACGGGCGCTACACGATCGTTGTCAACGGGAGGCCTTTAAAAGACGAGTTTGCGGCCACCTGGGATCCTGTTTTCAGCCCGGACTCAGATAAAATTTTAATAAAGGCCATAGAAACCGGGAATAACGAAAACAAGTACTTCAGGCGCGTTATACCATTAGGAGCCGTTACGAAATAACCTTTACTTTTTTTGTTCCTTTCGTTACGGGTCCTTATGCCGGTTACGGCATCCAAATGTTCCACTTATTTTTGAACGACGGCTTAGGAGCCGTTACGAAATAACCATTACATTTCTGTCCATTTTGTTAGGAGCCGTTACAAAATAACAACTACATTTCTACCCATTTTGTTACGGCTCCTTATGCCGGTCAAGGCTTACGGCTCCTTATGCCGGTCAAGGCATTTCAATGTTACGATAATTTTTAACAACGGCATAACCGATATCGCGGGTTAAAAGGAGAACAAGCTATGCATGACATTTATAATTTTGTCAGTGGTACTCTGGTGTGGGTCTCCTTCATTCTCTTTACAGGAGGATGCGTTTACAGGTTTGTCTCAATGGCTGCTCTTGCAAAGAAAAAAGACCCTGTTATTTACGAGTATATGAGCCTACGTTATGCCCTTCGCTCGATTTTCCACTGGATAATCCCCTTTGGAAGCGAAAACATGAAAATGCATCCTGTATTCACCATAGTTACTTTCGCATTCCATATCTGCCTTATTTTTGTTCCGCTTTTTCTTTTTGCCCATATAATTCTTATAAAGGAATCATGGAACATAAGCTGGTGGTTTTTATCCGATTCCATCGCCGATGTAATGACACTGATTGTTGTAGGTTCATGCATTTACTTTCTTGTCCGCAGGATTACTCAGCCCGAAGTGAAATTCCTTACATCCATTTCGGACTATCTGATACTTGCCGTAGTTGCAGCCCCTTTTATCACTGGTTTCTGGACCTATCACCAGTTCCCCGGCCATAAGTTCGTCGGGATCATCCATATTCTTTCAGGCGAAATCATGCTGGTAGCCATACCTTTTACAAGACTGAGCCACATGATTTTCTTCGCCTTTACAAGGGGATATATGGGTTCCGAGTTCGGAGCAATCCGCCATGCAAAAGACTGGTAAATATCTTTTTAAACGACTCTTTTCCAAGGAGGCAATATTATGGCTGAACCGGCAGTAAACAACACAAAGCAGATAACTGATGAAGGAATAGTCAGAGGAGCTTCAAAACTTACCCCCGAAAAAATAGAACGGGTTATAAACAGTGTTCTTAAAGCGGAAACAGGCGCCCGTCTCAAGACATATGTTGATATCTGTGTCCACTGCGGACTTTGCAGCGAAGCATGCCATTTTTATCTTTCACATGACAATGACCCCAGGTTTTCCCCTGCAGGAAAAGTAAAGCAGACTATCTGGGAAATATTGAACAGAAAGGGTAAAGTCGACGCCGAATTTATAAAACGGGCGGCAGAAATCGCTTCAACCGAATGCAATCTTTGCAGGCGTTGCGCCATGTATTGTCCGTTCGGAATTGATATCGCGTACCTTCTTATCACAATGCGGAGAATATGCCACAAGCTCGGCGTGACTCCTCAATATATCCAGGACACCGCACACAGCCATTCGGCCACAATTAACCAGATGTGGGTGAAAGATGACGAATGGATAGACAGTCTTATGTGGCAGGAAGACGAAGCGCGCGGTGAAATACCCAATTTGCGGATACCGCTTGAGAAAGAAGGAGCCGAAATCTATTATTCCGTCATAGGCCCTGAGCCCAAGTTCCGCGCTCAGCTCATTTATCAGGCGGCAGTCATTATGAACGCGTCAGGAGTTGACTGGACAATGCCGGCAACACCCGGATGGGATAACAGCGACATGTGCATGTTCACAGGTGACTTTGAAATGATGGCAAGGCTGAAAAAAATTCACTTTGAGTCGGCCGCAAGGCTTAAAGTAAAAAAAATCGTCATGGGAGAATGCGGCCACGCTTTCCGCTCAGTTTATGACGTGGGCAACAGGGCCCTGGGATGGAAGATGCCTCCCATACCTGTAGTGCATTCCATCGAATTCTTCTATGAATTAATCAGGGACGGAAAAATTAAAATCGCAAAAAAATATGAAAAGCCTGTTACTTTCAATGACCCGTGCAACATGGTTCGCGGCAGAGGACTCCATGAAATGGGTCGATTTGTTACAAACGCAACATGCGAAAAACTGATTGAAATGCACCCTAACCGCGAGCATAATTACTGCTGCAGCGCGGGAGGAGGGGTTATCAACTGCGGCCCGCCTTACAAAAAGACGCGGGTCGACGGCAACAGAATTAAAGCCGAACAGCTTTTTGCTGCAAAGGCCCGTGGCGCGAAAACGATCATTGCTCCATGCCATAACTGCCACGGAGGGCTTGAAGATATTGTTCATCACTACGGGCTTGATATGGACATAAAATTCCTTGGCGACATAATTTATGAAACCATGGAAAAACCGGAATAAACTTTTGCTTTGTCCTTGTAACTAACAAGGGGGTTTTACATGAAAAAAAAGAGCTGGATTCTATATTCTATTGCAGTAACGGCAGTTGCTGTGGTTGTCGTGACCGCCTATTCCCAGGAGAATGTCAAATATGTCCAGGACAGTGCTTTCAAAACAAAGATGAGGCCCGGCGCCGTTTTTTTGCATGACGAACACAACGAAAAGGCGGAAATCGACGATTGCGGAACCTGTCACCATTTATATAAGGACGGAGTAAAGATTGAAGATGAGACATCTGAAGACATGGAATGCTCCGAATGCCACAAGATAAACGGAAACCCGGTGCCTCTCGTCGCCAAATACCATCTACGGTGCAAGGGATGCCACGAGGAGAAAAAAGCAGGTCCGGTTATGTGCAGCGAATGCCATGTAAAGTGATTTATTGCGTTCTTAATTATGATGGACCCGTAAAAAGTCATATGCGAACGGATTTGAGATTTTTGGGAAATAAATTTTTAAAGAACTGAGCGTTAAAAATCACAAGCTGTTTGAGGGCTTTAGCCCGAGTTCTTGTGATTTAGCGAAGTCATTTAAAAATCCCCAAAAAGCTCATTAAGAGAGCATATTTGGACTTTTTACGAAACCATCAATTATGATGGACCCGTAAAAGCATAATAGTTTTTATATGCCAAGCCCCGATAAACGGGATAAGTGCGTTAACGAAACTATTTTCTGCCGCTCTTTTTAGTACCCCCTTGAGGGGTAGGAAAACGCAGAAAATAGTTTCTAACTTACTAATGAAAAAAAGCGAGGTATACCATGGCAAAAAAAATTCTTGTCATTGATGATGATCCGATTATCGTGAAGTATCTTGTAAGCCTTCTTAACGACAATGGCTATGAAACCTGTACGGCTGATGATGGAGTGAGGGGGTACGAAGTTTTAAAAAAAGAAAAGCCCGACCTTATCACGCTAGATCTTCAGATGGCTGAGGAATGGGGCACAAATTTTTACCGTAGAATATCGAAGAACAAGGAGTTCAAGGATATTCCGGTTATAGTTATCAGCGGAATGGCCGGCCGGCACCTTTCCATAAAAAACGCCGTCGCTTACCTTTCCAAACCATTTGATCCTGACAAACTGCTCGGTATACTCAAAAGCACAATCGGATAAGCCGTTGTTCAAAAATAACCGTAACATTGGAATACCGTGAACGGCATAAGGAGTCGTAACGAAAAGATCAAAAAAAGCACGGGTTCTTTCGTAACGGCTCCTAAAATGGAAGAAAAGGAAATGGGCAAAAAAATACTCCTGGTTGATGACGAAGAAGGAATCAGAAAGGTTCTCGGCATATCCCTGTCCGATATGGGTTACGATGTAGTGACCGCCGAAAACGGCGAAGAAGCCCTTTCCATTTTCAAAGAAATCTCCCCGCCGATAGTTTTAACCGATATTAAAATGCCTGGAATGGACGGCGTTACCCTTCTTCGCACGATTAAAGAAGTAAGTCCCGATACCGAAGTAATCATGATCACAGGCCACGGCGACATGGATCTCGCCATTAAAAGCCTGAAATATGAAGCAACCGATTTTGTCGTAAAGCCTATAAACGATGATGTCCTTGAAATAGCGCTGAAAAGAGCCCATGAAAGAATCAACATGCGGCAGCAGATCAAGGACTATACAGAAAACCTTGAAACAATGGTGAAGGAGCAGTCTGCGAGGCTCATTGAAGTTGAAAGGCTTGCGGCAGTCGGCCAGGCAATTGAGGGGCTTTCTTCGGCAATCTGGAATTTTGCAGGAGGATATGAAGGCGGAATTCAATACTTCAATGAAATGCCGTGCCTTGTCGCCATACACAACAGCGATCTCAAAATCGTCGCAACAAACCAGCTTTACAGGGAAAGGCTCGGAGACAGGGTTGGCGGGGATAGTTGTGAAATATTCGGCAAAAAAACATCGGGCCAATCAGAATGCTCCGTTGAAAAAACATTCAGGACCGGAAAGGGACAACGAAGTCAGGAAAAAATTAAATATCTTTCCGGCGAAGAAGTCCCGGTTATAGTGCATACCGCTCCGATCCGCAGCAAGGATAATAAAATTGAACTTGTGCTTGAAATATCTGCAGATGCTACGGAAGTCAAGCGCTTAAGAGAAGAGCTTGAAGCAACAAGACAGAGGCACAAGCAGCTTTTTGATGAAGCTCCGTGCTACATTACGGTCCAGGATAAAAATTTTAATGTTACGGCTGCCAACAGGCGGTTCAAGGAAGATTTCGGTGACGACACCGGCTTGAAATGTTTTGAAATTTATAAGCAGCGGCAGACCACGTGTCCCAACTGTCCCGTTGAAAAAACATTTAAAGACGGTAAGTCCCACCAGTCTGAAATGGTTGTAACATCCAAAACAGGCGAACAGATTAATGTTCTTATCTGGACTGCTCCAATAAAAAATGCAGCAGGCGAAATCACCCAGGTTATGGAGATGTCGACCAATATAACTCAGATACGAAAGCTTGAGGATCATCTCTCTTCTCTCGGTCTTCTGATTGGCTCAATTTCACACGGCATAAAAGGCCTTCTCACAGGCCTCGACGGTGGAATGTACCTTGTTGAATCCGGCTTTTCCAAAGAAAACCGTGAGCAGGTCAAAGAGGGTTGGGATATCGTCAAGCTCGTGGTCAGCAGAATAAGGAACATGGTGCTTGATATTCTTTATTATGCGAAACACAGGGATCTTAAATGGGAGCAGGTTAATGTGCTGAGCTTTGCAGAAGATGTTGCTTTTACAATAGAACCCAAGATACGGATACAGAACATAGAACTTATCCGTGAATTTGATCCTTCGATGGGGGAATTTGAAGTTGACCCCGGTATTGTACGTTCAGCTTTGATCAATATTCTTGAAAACGCCATCGATGCCTGCACGGAAGATAAATCGAAAAGACCTCATAAAATAACGTTTGGTGTGATGCAGGATAAAAACCATATTATTTTTGATGTATATGACAACGGCACCGGGATGGACAAAGAAACAAGGGAAAATCTCTTCACTCTTTTCTTTTCATCAAAAGGAAACAAGGGGACAGGTCTGGGCCTCTTTATATCAAACAGGATAATCCAGCAGCACGGAGGAGTCATCAGGGTTGATACTGCTCCCGGCAAAGGTTCTCATTTTCGCATAATGCTGCCGAAATTTTTGTCCGAATCCTTAAAAGCCCCCCATCTTGATGACGAAAACGCATCCGCAGACAACTTATGATGGTTTATTCACAAAAGCCGTCCCCATGGAAGAAAAATAAAAAATGAACAGATACCGACTTGAAACAGTTGTATTTATCACAGGCGCCGTTGTAATGGCGCTTGAACTTGTGGGATCCAGGATCGTCGCCCCTTATCTCGGAACTTCCATTTATGTCTGGACAAGCCTTATAGGAGTGATACTTGCCAGCTTAAGCCTCGGTTATTACTGGGGAGGACGGCTTGCCGACAAAAAACCGGATTACAGAACTTTTTCACTCCTTATCCTGTCTTCAGCAATTTTCACCGGAATTATCGGCATCATAAAAATTCCGGTTCTCGATGCGGTATGCAGGTTCGTTCCCGATATCAGGGCCTCCGCTGTTATAGCGGCAACTCTCCTTTTTGCCCCCGCAAGCGTTCTGCTCGGAACGATATCTCCTTATGCCATAAGGCTCAGGATGGAAAACCTTGAGCATTCGGGCGCGACAGTCGGAAGGCTTTACGCCATATCTACAGTCGGAAGCATAATCGGAACATTTGCCGCAGGTTTCTTTCTGATCTCGTTTCTGGGAAGCCGGAATATCCTGATCTTCCTTTCCCTCATACTTTTTGCCGTTTATTTTCTTTCATGCCCCAAAAATAATTCACGAACAGGAAAGGGAACCGCGGTTTGTCTTGCAGCCCTGCTCCTTTCGGCGCATTTTTTTCTGGCTTCAGGTTCAGGCGGTACAACCATTGACATCGATACAAAGTACAGCAGGATATTAATCGAAGAGATGACGGCCACAGGAATCGGAAAAAAAGTCCGCCTTATCCGTGTTGACAGAAACTGGGCGCAGGGCGCCGTTATAATAGGAGAACCTGACGAACTTTTTTTCAGCTACAGCGGTTTCTACCGTCTTGCCGATCATTTTTATCCCGGGAACAGAAATGCGCTTTTAATCGGCGGAGGAACATACATGCTCGCAAGGGATTATATAAAGCGGAACCCCGGCAACCACATGGATGTAGTTGAAATAGATCCTGACTTCACACGGCTTGCAAAGAAATATTTTTATCTGGAAGATGACAAAAGAATAACGAGCATACATGAAGACGGAAGAACTTTTCTGAAACGTTCGACCGATAAGTATGATGTAATGTTCATAGATGTTTTCAAATCCTCGGCATCGCCTCCTTTTCAGATGACAACAGCGGAAGCCATACGCTCCGCATCAAACTTATTAAATGAAAACGGAGTGCTGATGACCAATATTTACTCGGCCATACAGGGAGACAAGGGGAAATTTTTCCGGGCAGCATATGCGACCATAAAGTCCGTTTTTCCTCAGGTTTATGTTTTCCCTGTCCAGTACCCGCTGTATGGGGAAGAATCACAGAATATCATCATAGTCGCCATGAAATCGGAGATTCCTCCGAAATTTGAAAGCGCCGATCCTGAAATGCAAAGTTATATGTCTCACCTTTGGCAATATAAAATAGACTGCGATCTTCCTGTCTTAACTGACGAATTCGCACCTGTGGAACATTATCTTGTAGAAGTTATCAAAGATTTTTAATAAATCGACCGCCCGGATCTTTTATAAAGGAAGGCGATAACAGAGCGCTACCTGGCAAAAAGGCAAGTTATGCAAACTGCTCACATTACGGAAGCTTATACCATGTACCCTTCCCTTTACCGATCATCTTTAACCGACCTCTTCGAACAAGTTCGGCAATATGAGCCTTAATCGTATTTCTGTTGGCGCCGGTAATTCTTTCGGCATCACGCACCACTATTTTTCCGTGTTGACCGGCTATCATTACAATCTCCTGAGAGAGCGGCGGAAGCTGGGCAATAACCTTTTCAGTCTCAATCTTGGATTTCAGAACAGAAACCTGTTTTCTTAACGATTCAAGGAAAAACAATACCCAGTCATTCAGTTTTCCATTATCGGTATAAAGGGTTGACTGAGCGTGCCTCAGGGCTAAGTAGTATTGGTCTTTATTATCCTCCACGACCCTTTCCAAAGAAGAGTAGGGAACATAGGAATATCCTGATCTTAATAACATTAAAGTCGTCAATCCGCGGGATAACCTGCCATTGCCATCCTGGAAAGGGTGGATTGCTAAAAAGTTGACAAGGAATATGGTGATAATCAGGATCGGATGTAATTCCCTTTTTTTCGTCTCCTCATCGACCCATTGGATTAAATCAGTCATCATCAATGGTGTATTAAAAGGAGAAGCGGTTTCGAAAATGACACCCAGGCTGCTGCCGTCTTCGGCAAAAGCTTCCACATGATTGGGGAACTTCTTATATTCTCCTCTATGGCGCGCATCCTTTGATGAATGTTTCAAAAGTGTCTTATGTAATTGCTTAATATGATTTTCATCTGCCGGAATTTCATTGTAAGATTCAAATATCAACTCCATCACTTCAGCATAGCCTGCAACTTCCTCTTCATCCCTTGACTTGAAAGAGATAGTGCCCAGTCCGGAAAATAACTTTTCCACTTGACTATCCGTTAGTCTGGAACCCTCGATCCTCGTGGAAGAACCAACAGATTCAATAGTTGCCACATGCTTCAGGAGCGCCAAACGGTCAGGGGCGAGACTGCTTAATGCCTGCCATTTCCCTTTGAACTCATCGATTTCTGAGATCAGCTTTATGTATTCCGGTATAATATTTAATTTAGGAGTATCCATAATAATATCCATATATATCCAAATAACGCTGTTGTCAAGATTTAATATGGATATTTATGGATATTTTATTGGGTATATCAAAGTGGATTTGAGAGATTGCTCACAATGTGCATGACAACATCTTCAACATCGCCGTTTGTGATTTTTAAGTCGGAGAGGCTTTTTAAGTAACATCGGCCTGAAATAATTTTCCAAGCAACCGCTTACACAAATCAGGGTTGATCCAGATATCTTTTCGGTCGCTGATTTGCTGGAAATACACACGCAGTTGATCTTCACTTATATGCTTTTTTTTATAGGCTTCGATTAAAACACCTAATGAACCCATTCCCTTTATATTCTTTGATCGCGCAAAACTCCAAGTTGAACCGCTTCCTTGTATACAGCAAAAGGGAATTCGACTCGCCCGTAAAGTTCTTTCAACAAATACAGTATGTTCAGCTTTGAAAAGAGGATCAGCGGGCCTGCATTTGAAACGACATTCAGCGCCATTCTGCAAGTTCCTCGTTGATTGTCAGGTCGGAAGTCTCGGGGACAATATTTTGACGGCGGGCTGCACAAATCAGATCCTGTTTATTGATTCCTATCTGCTCAGCTATATAACCTAAAGAGCCGACACCATCGCAATACAATTTGAGGGCGCGTTCCACCTTGTACTGATGAATGCCCAGGCGGATAATTTGTTTCAATGTCAATTCTTCCGACGGCAATCCTTCGATCCAGTCACGTGAAATTTTGATAGTAATTTCTTGTTCCATATTATTTTTCGCCTCCTTTGTTTTACCTATATGGAGTATACCACAACAAGACTTAATTTTCTAAAAATAAATGGGAGATGTTTAGTTGACGCATTTAACTTACAAACATGTTTATCGGGCAGCAAATGAGGGCAGGTATCGCCGGGCATTAATCAAGTTTAAAAGTTTAAGACGTCCCCTATGCCTCCCCCCTATTCTTTCCCATTTCCCTAACCCGCTCAAATTCATTGACAAATCATATATAATATGTTTATTTAATTCCGCATTTCAAAAGTCCCATCAAAATTCTCCTGCGTCATGAATGACGCTTAATATAAAAAAGACTATTTCGATAGAAAGTTTTCAGGGGAAAAATTGGGTTCGAACTGAGCT
>JAUYEO010000070.1 GCA_030689795.1 Desulfobacterales bacterium
CAGCATGCGGGGATTGCGGTAGTTGCGGCTGAAGACCAGATGTTTCCGGAACATTTCGGCTTTGATCTTGAATCTATTTCAGATGCCATAGAGAAACATTCGAGAGGGAAGCGCTTGCGTGGCGCAAGCACCATTTCACAGCAGGTTGCGAAAAATCTTTTTTTGTGGTCCGGCAGGAGTTTTATAAGGAAGGGCCTTGAGGCATATTTTACCATCCTGATTGAAGTGGTATGGCCGAAACAGCGGATACTTGAGGTATATCTTAACATTGCCGAGTTTGGGAGGGGGCTATTCGGGGTAGGAGCGGCAAGCGAAGCCTTTTTTAAAAAGCCTCCTTCAAAACTCGGGCCTTCTGAGGCGGCTCTTCTTGCAGCAGTTCTTCCAAATCCGCTACGCCTTCATGCGGACAGGCCAACTTCGTATGTTTACAGCCGCCGCGAATGGATACTTGGCCAGATGGAGCAGCTTGGCGGAGCCGCGTATCTTAAGAGTAAATAGAGAATGGCAGGGAGCTTTAAAACTCATAATGATCTTTGGGAGGTGGAATATGGAGATGGAAAAACAGGCCTCTGACTTCGAATATGTGGGTTTCTGGCTGCGTCTGGTTGCAACAATTATTGATGTGATTATAATAACAGCTGTAATACTTCCTCTGCTTTTGGCAATATACGGGAAAAGCTATTTTGACCCAGGTAAGTTGATAAAAGGGCCCCTTGATTTCCTGATATCTTATGTATTGCCGGCTGTCGCTGTGATTATTTTATGGCGTTATAAATCTGCAACGCCGGGTAAAATGCTGATATCGGCGCGCATAGTTGATGCAAAAACTTTTGATAATCCTGCAACCGGCAGACTTATAATAAGATATTTCGCGTATATCCTTTCAGCAATTCCCTTTTGTATCGGTTTCATCTGGATTGCATTCGATAAAAAAAAGCAGTCCTGGCACGACAAACTGGCCGGCACGGTTGTTGTGCGTCCTAAAAAATAGAAAGGCGCATGAATAAATTTGGACTTACAACGAAGTCAAATTCAAGAAACGGTCATAATTATTTAATATTCTTTAATAATGTTAATTTTATCCGGTTTTGACTTCGTTTCTCATAGGATGCCGTTCGCGGCATAAAATTGCTTTTTACGAGACCGTCAAGTATGATGAGCATGAATCTAGAAGGATACGAATGGGAAGCTTGATATTGGTAATATACATAACTATATTCTGTTTTGTATGGTGGATGTCATCTTTTGTAATGGTTCGTATTGCCCGGCGGATCAGAATATTTGAAGAAGAGAATCCCCCAGCTCTGCAACGATTGCCGAAACTCAGCATAATTATCGCCGCATGCAATGAGGCTGATACCATTGAACCGGCCATTGTCACTCTTCTTAAACAGGATTATCCGAATCTTGAAATAGTGCTGGTTGATGACAGATCAACCGACGGAACAGGAGAAATCATTGACGGAATTGCCGGAAAAGATGCACGGGTAAAAGCGGTCCATATTGAAAAGCTTCCTGACGGCTGGATCGGGAAAGTAAATGCATTGAATATCGGAACAGCAAAATCAACCGGGGGATGGCTGCTTTTCACGGACGCTGATGTTCATTTTCGTCAGGGCACATTACGAAAAGCATTGGCAATGGCGGAAGCGGATAAGAGTGATCATCTTGCGCTCCTTCCAAATCCGACCTCAAATTCCTTCTGGTCTGAAGTTGTGGTCAGCACTTTCGGCGCTATATTTCTCCACGGCACAAGAGCAGTTGATGTCGGGAAACCGGGTTCCGGCGCTTTTGCAGGTACCGGAGCTTTCAATCTTGTGAGAAGATCAGCGTTTGAAAAAACGGAAGGTTTTTCCTGGCTTCGCATGGAGCCGGTTGACGATGTCGGGCTTGGACTTATGATGAGCATTTCAGGAGCAAAGAGCACTTTTGCTGTTGCAGTGCGCGATATTTCAATCGTCTGGTATCCTTCCTTGAAATTGATGTTCAGAGGAGTTGAAAAAAACTTCTTCGGTTCCGCAGCAAATTACAGTCTTATAAGGATGATACTGATTATTGCTTTTGCCTGGGCCTATGCAATTGCCCCTTTTGCGGCGATATTTCATTTCAGAGAATTGCCCGTGTTTTTTCTGGGAGTAATGACCTATATTTTCATGGCTGCCGGAGCCTTTTTTATATCGAGAAGATTCAAGCAGAAATTCTTTCCGCTTTTTCTCGCACAGGTCGGGCTTCTTATTGTTTCAGTCATGCTTTTACGTTCGGGTATTATTTGCATGTGTAAAGGAGGAATTGACTGGAGGGGGACAAGATACAAAACGGAAGATCTTCTGGCAGGGCAGCGGTTGAGGCTTGATAAATTCAGAATAAAAGGGTCGGGTAGAAAAATATGAGGGAAAAACCATAATCGGACATAGAGCATATCATATTGAAAGAATTACGCAGAGGCACTAAGATCCAAAGCATAATCCCTGCGGCCACAGGTTATTCATCTTCAGCATCGAATTTGGCTTCCAGCTTATTTTTCTTTTCCTCCGTGATCAACCCAATCTCCACGAGAAGATCTCCTATGCCATCATTTCTCAGATCATCAATTTCCATTATTGACTCAATTTTTCTATCTTTGATATTATAAAATGTATATGAAAGAGTGAGTTCGGATTTTTTAAGCAAATAAAAATCTTTGCCGTCCATAATAAAATGATGATCCACTACAAAATAGAGACCATATGCAAGAATCGCTATAAGAATATAATTTCTAATTGTTTTAAGCATTTATAATACCTCCATGTAAGTTGGTATGATTTTTATGGATTGTGTCTATATCATTGTTGATGGTTTCGTAAAAAGTCCAAATATGCTCTCTTAATGAGCTTTTTGGGGATTTTTAAATGACTTCGCTAAATCACAAGAACTCGGGCTAAAGCCC